>PMWR01000332.1 GCA_003166055.1 Acidobacteriaceae bacterium | reverse complement strand
AAAATCGGCCTGATTTTGGGAATGAAAAAGGCCGGGAGCTGATGCTCCCGGCCTTTTGGTTTTGGTGCGGGTTAGAAGCTGGCGCGCATGCCGAACTCGATGTTGCGCGGCGTGTTGCCCTGCGCGTTTTGAACGCCCCACGCTGGGGAGTTATAGAGCGCAAGACCCGGATCATAAAGAACGTCATGGTTGAAGACGTTGGTAAAGATTATCCCCAACGTGATGCTGGTGGATTCGAAGACCTTGAAGTTCTTCTGCACGCTCATATCCACGTTCCAGTAGGGCATGCCGATGATGGGACCAACGCCGGGGTTCTTGGTGTCGATTCCGAGCATAGGCGCGCGGACCTGGTTCCAGACCGAGACCGGATCCTTGAACATGTTGATCTCCTGTCCAGTGGTCGGGCCTGCGACACCGGTTCCGACCGGGTTTTCGTAGGCATCGTTTCCGCCGGTGATGCCATAGTGCGAGCTGTTGCCACCTGTGTACTTGCTGGTGAAGACGCACTGTTCATTGGTGAAGTAGTTATTGCCGTCGGCCGATCCGAACGATTGAGCACCCGACTGGGTGCTGCAGTAGACCGGTTCGCCATTGCCCGCGACCATGATGGGGGCAATTGACCAGCCGCCTGCCGCGCGGCCGAGGATTCCGCGCTGACCCTTGAAATACGGATCCTGCCATACCAGGTAGGAATTGTAGACGAACTTGCGGTTGAATGCCTGTACGCCGTACATCTTGCCCAGATCGAAGGCGTCGTTGGGGGTGTATTCGCTGGTTGCCTGAACAAAAGCGCCAGTGCCGAGCGCTTTGCTATAGGTGAAGTTGTTGTGCATCAGGAAGCCGTGCCAGTTCTGAGTGATCAACGTGATAAAGCCACCGTTGTAGTTGCCGTGGCCGATGCTGGCATTGAGGGCAAAACCGCTGGAGGCCTGGGGAACGTAACCCGGGAAAGCGGGATTGGCACTGCTGCCCTGCATGGTGGGGGTAAAGTTGAAGCCACCACTGTCGAGATCGGACCACATGCTCCAGACGTACTGATAGACAAGGTTCCCGGTACCGCTTGGTCCTTCCTTGGCCATCACGGCGGTTGTGCAGTTTGAGTAGCCGTTGCAGTAGCCTGTGCCCGCGAGAGCGGTTTCGAAAAACGGCTGAGGGGTTACCGCGGGAGTGCCGTTTGCACCGCAAGCGCCGACTGAGGTGGCGCAACCAAGTTGCGTTTCCATGTAGGCGTAGGCGTTTTCAAAAGTCTGTCCACCCTTGACCATCATGTAGGGAACCACGTTTAGATTGACTGGCTGGTACTCGTGCTTGATGATGCGCCCGATGTAGCCAACCTCGAGTGTCTGGTGATTGTTGATCTTGCGCTGGATGGTCAGATCGAAGGTATCGGAGACGTTGGGCCGGAAGTCTGGATCAAGGCCTTCAGCCGACGATGACTTGCCAATGCCGCCGTAGCCGGGATAGACCGGCTGGGGCAGGGTGGCGCTTGCCGGCGTCAGGGGAGCGGTTTCTCCGTCCACGCCGATACGGAAGGCGGTTGTCGCATCGGGATTGGCGGGGCCGCAAGAGCCACTCGCGAGGGCCTGGGTGCATTGGACAGGCTGGATCAGGCCTACACCGAGGAGCGGGACCAGAACGAGGTCGACGCCGTTGAGACGGCCGTAGATGCGGCCATAGCCGCCGCGGATGACGGTGTCTCCGTGGCCAAAGACCTTGCTCAGGAAGCCGTCGCCATCAAAGGACGGATTCCAGGCAGCGGCAATACGGGGGCTGAACGAACCGTAGAAAGGATTGTAGGGATACTTTCGTCCTGCGCCCACATTGCCGACCAGGGCAAAGCCGAGTTCGGGATTGTAGACATCGCCTTGCAATGCCGCATTCTTGCGGGCCGCCAGGTAGTCGAGAGTTTTGACTGGCGTGTCAGAGGCATCCACCAGCACGGTCTGCTTGCCGGAGGCTTCTGTCGGGGGCATTTCCAGCGTCCAGCCCATGCCATAGTTGAGGGTGAAGGACGGCTTCATGTGCCAGGTGTCGCTGAAGTAGACGTTGTAGAAGGGAATCGTGCTCTTGTCGAAGGCGTGGGTCAGGGGCGGGTTCAGCGCCAGTGTGGGCCCTTGGCGGGTGTACGCGACCTGGGAGGTGGTTACGATGCCCAGAGCCGCGGCTGCGAGACGGCTGGCACCGACGCCCGAGGGGTAGCCGTTTGCCTGCAGGTCGGAAAGATCGAGGTTGCCGACTCCGCTGCCACCACTCTCGCCAAGACGGTAGGTGGGTGTGAAGTTGACGCCGCCGCCGTTGTCAGAGCGCTCGTGGTAGTTGAAGTTGTGCTGATACTGGCCGCCGAACTGGAACAGGTGGTTACCCTTGATCAGTGTCAGGTCGTCGCGGAGGAAGTTGTCGTGGCCGTCCCAGAAACGGGTGCGGATGGACTGGGTGTTGACGTTGAAAGGGGCAAGAATGTTGGTCGTTTCACCGAAGGGTTCCAGCGCTCCGCCCAACCCGGTAGCCTGCGGCGGGGCGTTGTTCGTGGACCATGACCAGTAGTTCCGGAGGAAGCTGTAAACGACGTTGTTGGTGAGCTTGGAGGTAATGTTGGTGGTAAGCCCAGTGACAAAGTACCAGGGCTGCTGCGGACGGCTGGCGGTGGAAGCCGCTACGCCGAGCTTGTCGCCGGAGAAGAAGCCACCAATGTCAACCTGGGTGTCCGACGCCTTGGTCAGCTTGTAGTAGCGATAGCTGGACATGAAGTGCCACTTCTCGCCGAAGTCATGATCGACACGGCCCACCAGGAAGTTGTCTTTTTGGGGGATGCTCAACTGGCCCTTGAACAGTTGTGTGTTCACGTTGTCGCAGGTTGAGCTTACAGAGGTGCAGGGCCCTCCAGCCGGCTCGTACTGCTTCCACATGGCCTGGACGGTGGGGTTGATGCCGATATTGGCGGGGATCAATGGTTGCCAGGTTGAACTGGGTGCCAGTGCCAGTGTCGGTGATCATGCCGCTTTCCAACGCCGCGGAAGGCACTGAACGGGTATAAATCTCAGAGTTCGGGAAGCGCCAGCCCTGGTAGAGGACGAAGGCGTAGGTTTTGCCACCGAGGAACTTGGGCAGGATGGGACCGCCCGCGCCGAAGCCGAATTTGCTGTAGTGGTAGTCGGCAGGAGGCGTAAAGACACTGTAGGGAGGATTGTTCGCGTTGTTCTCCCAGTTGTTGGCGCTGAAGTTGTCGTCGAGGTAATAGTCGTAGCCCGTGCCGTGCCACTTGTTGGTGCCGCGCTTGGTGGTGACCTGTACCTCGGCGCCGGCGGAGTTGTTGAATTCCGCGCCCTGGCCGGTGGTGTTCACCTTGAACTCTTCCACGCTGTCGGTGGGGGTGGGCATCACGCCGGTTGGGCCCGCCGCAACATTGGGATTCTGGTTTGCGATACCGCCCGTGGGATCGCCAGCGAAGGAGCCGGTGTAGACGGACATGCTGCCGTCCATGTCATTGGAGTTGTTGCCGCCGTCAAGGGAGAACGTGCTCTGGTCGACGACCGTTCCGGCGACGCTACCGTCGGGGCTGATGCCAGGCTGCAAGGTGGTGAAGGTGCCCGCGTCGTGGAGCAGGCTGGGGAGCTCAGAGATTGCTTCCTGGTCAACCGTGCTGCCGACGGTTGCGTTGATAGTTTGGAGGTCGGTTCCAGCCGCCTGCACTTCAACCGTAGTCTGCGCGTTGCCGACGTGAAGGGTGAAGTTTGCCGTGCTCTGCGTTCCGACGGCGACAACTTCGTTATCGATCTTGTCCAACTCGAAGCCGGATTTGGTCGCGGTGATGGTGTACGTGGCCGGAGGCACGCTGGTGAAGACGTATTGGCCGGTTTTGCCCGTGACCGTGGTGCGCGAGGCGTTGGTTGTGGATTCGGTGAGTGTGATTGTCGCACCGGGGACGACCGCGCCGCTCTGGTCCTCGACCACGCCAACAATCGTGCCAGAGCTTGTCGCCTGGCTAAATCCTAAGGTGGCATGGAAACTGGTGATAGACAGAAGCACGGCGGTGAGTATAGCCCACCGTAGCAATTTAAGCTTTGTCATTACGTGTTTCTCCTTGGTTGTTGAGTGGTCTGATTTCACGAAAGCGGGTGTTCCGAAAGTGAGACTTGGTTGGATAAACGGGTAGCCTGGTGGTCTCGTTTGAAGATCAACTGTTTGAAAAGCCGTTTATCGTTGCCGGACAAGTGAGGAATGACGGGAAAGTAATTGGTTGGACACTTGCATGCGGGATGCCATTTAGGTTTCGCGGTGAAGATTAGTTAGCGGTTATTGAAAACAAAAGGGTTAGCCTTTTGGCTGTCGTTCGGATTTGGCGCGAGAATACGAATTTACGGAGAGAATTCGATGAAAATTCCAAAAACTGGCGAAACCTTTTGCTCCTTTGTGCGTCCGTAGCTGTCCTGCTGAGGCGGTTTTGAGGTATCCTCCTCCCCATGCAACTCACGGTTGCCCATGTGGGCGGGAGGCCCGGCTCCAAAGACGAATTCGACGCCCTGACGCAGATGTACCTGGACCGATGCTCGCCGTTTGCCCGCTGCAAGACTGAGGCCTTCCGAACCGAAGACGCACTGATTGAGTGGCTCGGAAAGCAGCAGGGCCGGGTGCCGGCGGTTGCAGTCATGCTGGATAACTGCGGCCGAGCGATGACCTCAGAGGCCTTTGCGGCGTGGCTGGGGGCGCGGCGGGACGAGGGTGCTCAGCATATTGTGTTCGCTATCGGGCCTGCCAGCGGCTGGTCGCAGACCGCACGCGACCGGGCCAATCTGCTTTTGTCTCTCGGGCCAATGACCCTGGCCCACGCGCTTGCGCGGCTGGTGGTGGCGGAGCAGCTCTACAGGGCATATACAATACTGACTGGCCACCCGTATCACACAGGACACTAGGCAGTTGTCAGTTTTCAGTTGTAAGTTGTCAGTTCACGGCTGAAGACTTTTGCCGACAAGCGGATGTCCGGGTTGCTTACTGAGAACTGACAACTTAAAACTGATAACTGATCTCTGACAACTGTTATGACTGACTCGCGCAAAGGACTTCTGCTGATCAACACCGGCCCCGGCAAGGGCAAGACGACCGCTGCCATGGGCACGGCCCTGCGCGCCGTGGGCAACGGCATGAAGGTGCTCATGCTGCAGTTCCTGAAGGGCTCGTGGCATTATGGGGAACTGGACGCGGTGCAGGCGTTTGGCTCCAGCTTTGTGCTCAAACAGATGGGCCGCGGCTTTGTGAAGATGGGCGGCGCGGAAACCGATCCGGAGGACATTCGCCTGGTTGAGGCGGCATGGGCCGAGGCGCGCGAGGCTATCTACTCCGGGGAGTGGGACATGGTGGTGCTGGACGAGATCAACTACGCCATCGGCTACGGAATGCTCGACCCCGCGGTTGTGGCCGAGGCGCTGCGCGGCCGTCCGGAGATGGTGCACGTGATTCTTACCGGGCGCAATGCCCACCCTTTGCTGGTGGAGCTGGCCGACACGGTAACCGAGATGCGCGAGGTGAAACATGCCTATCAGAGAGGAATCCTTGCCCAGCGCGGCATAGAATACTGAAAGCAGGGAGCGGTCCGCGGGCTGGCTTTAGGTTGCTGACCATTTATTTTTCCTTCAATTTGAGAGAGTGCGCATGTCCTGGTTCAAGCGTGATGACGGCGAGTACGAATCCGGCCCCGGCGGCAATGGGGGCCCGGACCCTGGCGAAAGAAACGTTCGCACCGAAGGTCTGTGGACCAAGTGCCTGGGCTGCCGCCAGACCATTTGGAAGGCGGAACTGGAAGCTAACTTGAACGTGTGCCCCAAGTGCCAGCATCATTTCAAGATTGGCTCGCGGCGGCGCATTGAATTGCTGCTCGAGCCCGGCTACGAGCTGGTGGACACAGGCCTGCGCTCGACCGACCCGCTGAACTTCAATGACATGAAGCCTTATAAGCTTCGTTTGCGCCAGGCGCAGGAGGCAACGGGGCTGGACGACGCAATCCTGAGCGCGGTGGGCCAGCTTGGGCCGCATCCGGTGGTTCTGAGCGCGATGGAATGGGCCTTTGCCGGCGGCTCGATGGGCGCCGTGGTGGGCGAAACCATAGCCCGCGCCGTCGATCGCGCGCGATTGAGCCGCATGCCGCTGATTGTGGTTGCTGTCTCCGGCGGCGCGCGCATGCAGGAAGGAATCGCCAGCCTGATGCAGATGGCCAAGATCTCAACCGCGCTGGCGCAGTTGGACGAGGCGAAGGTTCCTTATATCTGCGTGCTCACCGATCCAACCACCGGTGGCGTGACCGCAAGTTTCGCCATGCTGGGGGATCTAAACATTGCCGAGCCCGGTGCGCTGATTGGGTTTGCCGGTCCGCGCGTGATTGAGCAGACGATTCGCCAGAAGCTTCCTGAAGGATTTCAGCGGGCGGAGTTCCTGCTGGAAAAGGGATTTCTGGATGCCGTGGTGCATCGCAAGGATTTGAAAGCNNAGCATCCGCGTTGACCGCCAGGTTTCGCACATCCTGCTCGCAACCAACAGAAAGGGCGCTCGATTGAGCGCCCTTTCCGCTTTGCGTCTGTTTTTCTTATCCTCTTCAGGCATGAATCCTAAAAGAAGAGCTTGGTGGCGATTTGGATCGAACGGCCAGGCGACGGATCCCCATTGGGGTCTGCGGACTGATCAACGCTGGTAATTTTTCCGAAATTCGGGCTGCTGAAGTTCCCGGTCGGGTTGGAAAAATTGGCGTGGTTGAAGGCATTGAATGCCTCAAGCCGCAACTGTAACGACCGCTTGGTGTCGGAGCCGAAGGGGATGTTCTTTGAAATCTGAAGATTGGTGTAGTCGAAGCCCGGCCCATGGAAGAAGTTGCGCGGTGTATTGCCGAATGTGCCAGGCGTTTCGGGTGAAAACGTCGAGGTACTGAAGTATGGATTGCCGCTGGATCTCGGGTTCAGCTTGGCAACAGAGCCGCTGGAGCTCTCAGGATTGTCGCCGCAGCCAAAGTAGCTGTCACCTCCGCTGCACCAGAGTGAGCGGGCGACCCCCATGCTGATACCGACCGGGAAGCCTGATTCGAGGGCAGTGACGCCTGCAACTTCCCATCCGCTGAGGGCTTCGCGGGCGATCACGTTGCTCTTCATGAATCCAGCGATCGGAACGACGTACGTATAGGAACCGACAATGCGCTGACGCACGTCGAAGTCAGAGGAGCCGTAGTTCAGATACGTAAAGCCTGGTGTATAGATGTGGTCGCGGCCCGCGCTGCCCGTCGCGCTTTCATAGCCTGACCCATCGTCCAGTGCGTGTGCGTAGGTGTACGCGACGGTGTACGCCAAGCCGTGCGAAGGAGCTTTGCGAAGGCTGGCCTGGAGGGAGTTGTAATTCGATGATCCTTCTGTGGCCTGCTGGGCGACCGACAGGTAATACGGGTAGCCGTAGTAGTTCTGGGTGTCGGTCATGTACTGCGGGAAAGACCGGTCGAAATAATTGTAGTCATGTTGGCAAGAGGGGTCGGAAAGGCAGGATTGGTGGCCGGCCGGGCTAATGGGGTCTCCCTCGTACCAGGATGCAAGCCTGTGGCTGACGGAGCCCACATAGCCCACCTGTGCAATGAGATTGGATCCCAGGGAACGCTGGATGTTGATGTTGTAGTTGTAGGTGTAGGGAACCAAGTACTGCTTGTTGAAGACCGCAAGTTCCTCTTCAAGGAAGTTGGTCCAGTTGATCGGCGTCGTTGGCGTGATCGGAGCGATGGGGAAGATGTTCGCTTCCGAAGTTGCCGGGTTGCCCGTGACATCCTGGAACGGGCTTGCGAAACTCGGGCTGCCGCCTACGTCGCCCGCGCCGTACGATACCTTGAGGAACGGCGGATCTTCGAGGTTCTGCAGCGATTGCTCTTCCTGGTCGCGGTTGTAGTAGATTCCGAAGCCAGTTCGAATTGAGAAGTCATGCGCGCCGGGAGTGCCAATCAGCTTGGAAGAGCCGGAGGAAGGGGACCATGCAAAGCCAATCCTTGGTCCAAACCGGTTGTAGTGGGCCACTGCGCCGCCGGCACTGTTGCAGCCGGGGTCACCGGGGAAGGCCAAACCAGGAGACGCCCCGGGAAAAACCGTGGATTCTGTGCTGCTGTTCGTCCAGCAGTTGATTCCAAGACCGCCGTCCTGATGAGCCTGGTTCGGCCTCTCCACATCCCACGTGAGGCCGTAGTTGAATGTGAGGTCGGGGCTGACCTTCCAGTTGTCCTGCACGTATCCGTAAAGCTCCACGGCAACGGAATTGATGAAACCATTGTTGGATTGGTAGTAAGCGTCCGGAATGCCGAGGGCAAAGTCAATCAACGGATCGCCGGAAGTGTATGTGCCGCCCCCGTTGAAGCTGAAGTAGCCGTTGTTATACACGTCGAAGGGATTGTGCACGCGGAACTGTTCGAACTGACCTCCGAACTTGAATGAGTGGTTGCCCTTAATCCAGGTGAAGTTGTCTGCGTAGGTCAGGTTCGTGTCGAGCCGTGGCTGGGGGCCTTCAAAACTGAAGCCCAGGCTGAAGTAGGATCCGATGCCGATGTAGGGAATGCCCGATTGCGGGTCCTGCGAGTTGATGGCGAACCCGGCGGAGTTGGGGGAAACCACTTTCGAGGGTTCCACCGCGCCAAAGGGATTGCGATAGTACGATGCACGCAGTTCGTTCAGCTTGTTTGCGCTGAATGTGTGCGTATAAGACGCACTGAACAGCTTGAAGTGGCTTGCTTCGGTCGACCCAAAGCCAGGAAAGCTGCCGCCGCCGAAAGTCAGTGTAGAAGTGGCGGGGCTCGATTGAAAAACGGTCGATGCCCAGATCGAGTCCTTCGTGCCGGGCGTGTAGTCGAACCGCATGATCCCCTGGTCCGCAGCGTTCGTGTTCAAGGGGTTGAAATTAACCAGGTTCTGTTCGCCATTCGCGTCTGACGTTCCGAAATTCGCTTGCGGAATATAGCTTGTCATCAGGCCAGTGGCGACTTTGCTCCACATGCCAGTGGGAATATTGACCGTGGTAACTCCCGCGGAATTTGGCGCAAAGCATCGATTCCACGCTTCCCCTGCGGGGCAGGCGCCAATAGCGAAAGGAATGGGGTTGGCGCTCAAACCCTGGCTGTTGAGACCTTGGGTCAAATAATTTGAGTCGGTGGTGAAATTGCCCGCCATCTGGTCCGAGTCCAGGGTCGTTTGGACGTCAGACGAGGCAGTCCGGTTGCGCAGACCCTGATAGGCGAGAAAGAAGAACAGCTTGTTCTTGAAGAGGGGTCCGCCCACCGTGCCGCCGTAAAGGTTCTGGTGAAACACGGGACGAGTGTTGGAAAAGTAGTTGCCGTTGTTCAGGAACGTGTCGCGATAAAACTCAAAGCCGCTGCCGTGGAAAGTGTTGCTTCCAGACTTGAGCACCTGATTGACGACGGCGCCGGAATTCCTCGCAAATTCAGGGTTCATGGTGCTGGTGACGATGTTCTCTTCCTGCAGAGCGTCGGGGTTGATCTGAATCCCCTCATTCTCAAGCGCCGGATCGTTGATATCCACGCCGTTCAACAGGTAGGAGTTCTGAGCTGTCTCGTTGCCGTTGCTGGAAAACGTGCCAAAGCGGTCAGAGGATTCGACTACGCCCGGCTCTAGTTTCTGTAATCCAGCAGGATCGCGTCCTTCCAGAGGAATCTCTTCGAGATCGGCTGCGGTTTCAATCTGCTGCAACTGCGTATTCGATGTCTCCACCTGCACAGCTGTGGCCGAAACCTCAACCGTCTGCGTGGCCTTGCCCACACTCAATTTGGCATTGACTTCACGGTTGTCGTTCACGTTCAGCGTTAAACCCGAGGTGATGGAATTTTGGAAGTTGGGGGCCGTAACAGTAACCGTATAAGGGCCTCCGACCTGCAGCTGGGGAAAGATGTAGTAACCGTTCTTGTCCGCCTGCACTACGGTCTTGATACCAGTGCTGGTGTTCAGCACGGTAACTGCGGCGCCGGGGATCACCGCGTCGGATGAATCAACCACTGTGCCGTGGAGCGCCGCGTAGCTTTGTGCTTCTGCCCGGGGAGCCAGACCAAGGGTGAACCCAAAGAGCGTCAAAAGAAAAGCGAGTACAACTTTCTGCAGCCGGAAAAATCGCATCAAACTCCTCCAGAATTAGTAGGGACCAAAGGCTTCTTCTTGAAGCCTTCCGATCCGCGTGATGTGCGTTGAGCTTTTTACGGGGTGATACAAGCTCAATCAGCCAGCGAAACTTAAGAGATTTGAAGTTTGCCAGAAAACGTTAGCACGAGAGGTACATGCATGATCGTTGCCAATCTCAGAGAATGGCGAAAATAATCTGTTTAACTTTGAAATGAAAGGAGTTATATATATCTTGGCCGTTCCGTGAATATGAATCGAATATGAAATTCTGGAGACTTATCCCGAAAATGGGCACAGCCTACGTGTTTTGGGGAAAATCGGTTCAAGCTACAGCCGCGAAATCTTGTGACGGGCAACACATGGTTGGTCGCGAACAGGCTTGGATACCCTGTTTTTAATCCAAGTGATTGAATGGCTTACGCCCGCAGTGCGATGGACTGTTTTCTCAGATGCGCATGGGCATCAGCACATAGCGGTACTTGTACTCGGCATCGGGATCCTCGGGGCGCATCTGGCCGGCCGACTGAGAATCTTTGAACTCGAGCCGCACTTCGCCCTCGTTTCCGAGCGCCTTGAGGAAGTCAAGGATATAGCCGGAGTTGAATCCCACGACGATGGGGTCGCCCGCATAGGGGGTGTCGATCGTGTCTTCGCTTTCGCCGGACTCGGTGGAACTCGAACTGATCTTCAGCTCATTGCCTTCGAGACGCAGCCGGATGGCGCCGGACCGCTCGTCCGCGAACTGGGCGACGCGCAGGATGGCCGCGGAAAGCTCGCTCGAGCGCACCACGGCGAATTTGGTGTTGTCGCGGGGCATGACCGCCTCGAAGTTGGGGAATTGGCCGGAGAGCTTGCGCGTGCTCAGCGTGCGATAGCCGACGCGGAAGAACAGGGTATGCTCGTCATCGGCGAATTCCACCTTCTCCACGTCGGAGGTTGCCAGCAACTGGTAGAGCTCCTGGAGCGCCTTGCGCGGAATCAGTACGCGCTTCTCGCCGCTGATGCCTTCGAGAATCTCATTGGGCTTCTCGACGTAGGACAAACGGTGGCCGTCTGTGGCCACCATGGCCAGCGACTCCGCTTTGATGACCAGCAAGGCGCCGTTGAGCGTGTAGCGCGATTCTTCATTGGAGATGGCGAAGATGGTGCGGCCGATCAGCGTCTTCAGGGCCAGCGCGGAGATGCTGGTGGCGGCGACGGCTGGGAACTCAGGCACCTGGGGAAAGTTGGCGCGCGCCATGCCCACCATCTTGGTGTTGGAACGGCCTGAGCGGATTTGCACCCAGTGATTCTCAAGCAGCTTGATCGAGATGTCGCCGTCGGGCAGCAGCTTGATGTAGTCGTAAAGCTTGCGCGCCGGGATGGTGCANNGCCGTGATGCTCAACCGGTCTCCGTCCGCCTCGATGAGGAAGTTCGACAGAATCGGAATGGTGGTTTTGCGCTCCACCACGCTTTGCGTCGCGGTGAGTTCCTTGACCAGGTCCTGGCGACTTACGGTAATCTCCATCGCTGCCCCCTGCGAGATAGGCTTCTCGACTTCAGTTTCCACGATCGGCATTGAGGCCCCTTCGCTCTCGAAGCCAAATTCCCGCACTGGCCACACTCTACAACACATTGCCGCCCGGCGGAAGTGGCTGTCTTTTCTTCTTCTTGATTGTATTCACCTNNGAAATTGAACGGCGCCCATGGTTCCCGGCAAGCGGTACGGGCCGGTTTTGTACGCGGCGTTTGAACGGCGCGACGGGTAGTGAGGAAAAGGATAAGAGATATATAGAAAAGATAGTAGTATCCGTAGTTCAAGCCGGAAAAGTGGAAATCAAGGGAAACTGTTTTTGACCGAGCAGCTTGGCTATGCAACCGATTTTCTAAATCCAGGCTGTGCAATTGAGGAGTTTTGGAAATGTGGCGCCGAACCCAGGCAAAGCAGCCCTGGTTTCCCACGACTCCCACAGGTGGCAAGAAAAGGGCTGTGCAAAGCCGATGGGTTGTGTGAAAAGTGCGTTCACAACCGCATGAATAGAGGGCTTCAAGAGGACGTGTCCTGCACAGGGGACGGTCGATCCACAACTTCCACAAGCAGGGAAAGAGGGCGCAGGAAGGCCTGGGCGGATTTGATTCCCGTCGACGATGATTGGTGATTCAACTTCCCATTCCAGCACCACATTCGCAGAGATTGTTTTCACAGCTGCTACGTTCGGTTTCTATAGGCCCTAAGCTGGCATAGGGGAAGGAGCTTTGGCGATGACCATCGACATTGGGCGTCTGGAAGGCCAACTCCTGCGCATGTCAGAGGAGGGTGCGCCGGGACGGGAGTTCTGCGAGGCCATCTCGGAGTTGGCGAGAACCGGCCGCTTTGCGCAGTTGCGCGACGTGCTTCCCGCTATTGTCTATGACGAGCTTTGGATGCGTTACCAGAAGGATCCCGCCGGCTTTGTGGCGGACTGGGGGATGCTGGCTCACGAGATGCGGCATGGTTTTATCCAGCACGCGCGCCAGCGGCTCACTTCTCTCACGCGCCTGCAGCAAGTGGGGGAAAGCGCGTTCACGCCGGCGTGGCAGGAGATTCAGCGCGCACTCGATTCGCAGCAGAACGATCTGTTGCGAGCCGCCTTTGCCATGGAATTATTGGAGCTTGTTGAGCCGGCGGTTTTGCGCGCCACACACTTGCGCGAATGCGAGGTGGCCGCGCCCAGTTCAGAGGAGGCCGATCGCTATCTCGATGAAGCCACGCGCTGCTATTTCTTTGGGCTTTTTACCGCCTGCGCCGTGATGTGCCGGTCGGTTCTGGAAGAGGCCGTCCGGCAAAAGCTGCCCGCGTGTCTTGCCCGCTTGATTCTTACCCGCTACCGCAATACTGCAACGCTGGGGAATCTGCTGCACGAGGTCAACAACAACCTTCAACTCACAGGCTTCGATCCGGGGTTTCCGCGTGTCGCCAACCAGGTGAACGACATCGGGAGAAAGGCGGTTCATCGGGGGTTGCTGTCTGAAGATGAAGCGCGGGACTGCCTGCAGAATGCGCGCCAAGCCCTGCAACTGCTGCTCGGACGCTGAGCCAGTCGCGCCTTTACGGGTTGGCACGCATTCACCGTCCTCAAAGCGGCGGACGGGGCCGATCTCTGACCCGTGATCCCTGACCCCTGTTCTTCTATACTGTTGTTTCCATGTCTTACGCCGCAGCAGTCGAACAACTCAACGCGATGGTGCCCGAGCTCTATACAGGTTCGGGCCAGCCACGGCGCAAATTCTCGCTTGAAGAGATTCGNNGCCACGCTCGCCTCCATTCTGACTGCCTCCGGACTGCGCACTGGGCTTTACACTTCGCCGCATCTGGCGCGGGTGAATGAGCGCATCCGCCTCGATCGCATTGAAATCACCAACGACGACTTTGCCGGCCTCTACTTCCGCGTGCACGATGCGGCGCAACAGTTGGTTCTCGAAGGGAGCCTGCCGCAGCTTCCCAGCTTCTTTGAGATACTTACCGCACAGGCGCTCAAGTTTTTTGCCGATGCCGAGGTGGACATTGCCGTGCTCGAGGTGGGGATGGGCGGGCGTTTGGACGCAACCAACATTGTCGATCCGCTGCTCTCGGTGATCACAGATATTTCTCTCGATCACACGGAGTGGCTTGGCTCGACCATCGGCGCTATTACCCGCGAAAAGGCAGGCATTCTGCGCCGTGGCGGGACGCTGATCACGTTGCCGCAACATCCCGAGGCTAACCAGGTTCTGGGCGAAGTGGCGGCCGAATTGAACGTGCGCGGAGTGAGCGCAGTGCCCTATATGCCACCGATCGACGCCGGTTCGGGCGGTTCCTATCGCATCGAAGCTCTCGGCACGGAGATCGAGGTCGATTCTCCGTTGACCGGAGCTCATCAGCATCGTAACCTGGCGCTGGCCATCGCCGCGGCCGTCGAGCTGGCTACGAATCACCGCTTTTCAGTTACTGCGGGCGCGATTGCCGATGGGATCCACCAAACGAGTTGGCCGGCGCGCCTGGAGCACATCGAGAGGGATGGCATCGAATGGATTCTGGATGTGGCGCACAATCCTGCGGGGGCATGGGCCCTGCGCGCCGGGCTCAATGCCCTGCCCAATCAGCGCCCGCGCACCCTCATCTTCAGTTGCCTGCGCGATAAACCTGTCGCGGAGATGGCACAGATCCTCTTTCCGATTTTTGACCAGGTCATCCTCGCGCCAATCCATGCCGCCCGCGCCGCTGCCCTCGACGATCTGCTGGCCGCGGCCGGCATTACCGGAACTCTCGCGGTGAAGGCCGAATCCGTCAGCCAGGCCATCGAACTTGCCGAAGGGCATGTCAGGCAGCAGTCGCCGGTTGGCCAGATCGTCGTTTCGGGATCGGTGTACCTGGTCGGCGAGGCGCGCACTCTTCTGCTCGCCAAGCAGCCCGACTCCCAGCCCGGGTCTTTCCAGCCAGGGCCCTCCCAGCACGATTCAAGGAGCAATGCATCGTGAGCCCGCGCCCCAATCCGATGCCCCGGTTCCATCGCTGGCGCACCAATCTGATTCAAATCCCAGCGCTGACTGTGGTTACGGTCGTTTGCGCCTCCTTGGCCTTGCTTGTGTCCTTGATTGACAAGGGCGGGCGAGTTCAGCACCGCATTGCCCGCCTATGGGCACGGATGCTGGTGTGGGGCGCCGGATGCTCGCTGACAATTCGTGGCGCGGAAAACCTGCGCAGATGTCCTGTCGCCGTTTACGCCTCCAACCACACCTCGTACATGGATACGCCGGTCATCTTTGCCGCTTTGCCCTTCCAGTTTCGCATTCTCGCCAAGAAGGAATTGTGGCCTATCGCGTTCATAGGATGGTACTTAGATCGATCAGGGCAGATTCCGATCAACACCAACAATCCTCGCGCCACGCTCTCAAGCCTGGGGATTGGCGTCAAGGCGCTGCGCTCGGGAATGCCGCTCTTTGTCTTTCCCGAGGGGGGGCGGACGCCTTCCGGCGAGCTGCAGAACTTTCTGTCCGGAGCCGCCTACCTCGCGATCCGCGCCCAGGTTCCGCTGGTTCCCATTGCACTGAGCGGGGTCTATGACCTGCTCCCGATTCATACGCGGCACTTATATCCAAGTCACCTGACCCTCACTGCGGGCGAGCCCATTGAGACGAAGGGAATGACGCCTCGTCAGACCGACGAGCTGACCGGGAAACTGCGGGACGCGATCCAGGAACTGCGCGGCCGGCCCGAGCCCTCTCAAGCAGAAGCGGCTGTGTCCCTCGCTTAGATGCGACCGTTTGGTGGACGTGTCTGGTGCTGGAATTGAGTGATTGGGCCAATTCGCGTTGGCTTGCGTTTCGCTTCAGGGTCCACCAGCCGTACACTGTTCTGAAGTTCTTATGCCGATACGCATCGCAATTCCTGAGCCCACCGGCAGCGATCCTGGCTATAACCAGCGCTCGCTGCCTGAATATCTTGCCGCGCTGCACGCCTCCGGCGCAGAGCCGGTTGTTGTGCCGCTCCATGAGCAGCAGGATCGTGTGGCGAGGCTGTTGGCAGGGGTGCACGGGATTCTGCTTCCAGGCAGCCCGCACGACGTGGACCCGCAAAGATTTGGCGAAGATCGAATTGCCGAGTGCGCCATAGATGACCCCGCACGGACAGCCGTGGATGAGCTGCTACTGCAGGACGCCTTCAATCTACACAAGCCGATCCTGGGCATTTGCTTCGGGATTCAGAACCTGAATGTCTGGCGCAACGGCTCGCTCATTCAGCATCTGAAGACATCGGTCGACCATAGCCCAGGCCGCGCCGCAGTCGAGGCTCATCCGGTTCGGATTGAGCGTGGGTCCATTCTCGCCGGGCTTTTGCCGCCCGGTGAACAGGAAACGATTCAAGTGAATTCCAGCCATCATCAGGCGGTCGACACTCCTGGCGACAATCTTCTGGTCAGCGCGATCTCTCCCGAGGATGGGGTGATCGAGGCAGTCGAACTGGATTCGCCCGAGCATTTTGTCGTCGCCGTCCAATGGCATCCGGAGCGCAGCTACTCGCAAAGCGCCTTCTCCCGCGCGATCTTTGCTGCGTTTCTAGGCGCAGCCAGGGCGTGGACGCCTCGCCGGATTGAAGCGTCGGTCGCTGCGCGGCTCGAGTCATGACGGTTGACATGGGCAAGGACTCCTTTTCCGCAACCGGGCGGCTCAATTCTCTGTTGGCCAGCGCTTGCCTCGATCCGTTGGATCCAGCGCTTGGCGAGCGCTTCGAAGATTATCTGGGGCTGCTGATGCGCTGGAATGCCCGGATCAACCTCACGGCGATTCGGGACGAGGAGGGTATTCTCACCCGTCATTTTGTCGAATCGATCGCCTGCGCCCGGGCGCTGCCGGCGGGGATTGGGACGCTGCTGGACTTCGGGTCCGGCGCTGGGTTCCCTGGCGTGCCGATTGCGCTGTGCCGTCCTGAGATTGCTGTAACGCTTGCCGAATCGCAGGGCAAGAAGGCGGCGTTTCTTCAGGAGGCGGTTCGGGTGCTCGGTCTTGCCACAAAGGTCTATGCGGGGCGAGCAGAACTATTGAAGGCGCGTTTCGATTGTGTAGTTCTTCGCGCTGTCGATCGGATGCCTCAAGCGGTTCGTGCGGCGTCCAAATTGGCTAGCCCCGAGGGGCGGGTTCTTGTCATGGCCACCAAGGGCGAATTGGAGCAGTTTGAGGGATTATGCGGACAGGAGTTTTCGCGGTTTGAAGCCTATCCGCTAGCCGGCAGCGCGACCGGGGTGCTTGCAATCGCGCATCGAAGAATCAATTTGCCAGCTTGATGGCTGCGAGTTTGCGGACACCCGGCACATCCTTTTGTCCCTTGACCATCAGGCGTACTCCTGTTCCCTCTGAGAATCGTGGCGCTTCGTCAATAGCCTTGATCACGCTTTTGGGAAGGCTGCCTTGGTGGGCGGCGGCTACGGCGCGGTCTCCAAGCACAAAGGATGCCCGGAAGCACCCGGCGCACGGGGCGAGGTAGATGATCGTTCTTCCATGGGTCTTGAGGCGCAAACTCCATCCGTACTTTGGTGAGCCGGACTTCCATTCCTGCTCGGTGACGCCCTTTTCAGTGGCCAGCCAGGTGACGATTTGCTCCCAAAATTCAGAGTTCGGTCCCAGCGCTTCCGCGACTTCCTTGCTGGATGGCTTGTTGGTGTACCCAACGAATGCATTCGGAACGTCCACGGTCTCCCCCTCGGTAAAGCCGGGAGGATTGTATCGCGAAGAGTTCTGCGGCGCAGTGATGAGAGAAGATGTTGGGTGAGTCAGGGGAAGGGGTAGTGGTCCGGCGGTTTGAATGGGTTGGATTGTTCCACGTGGAACATTCCAGGAATCCAGTCTGGAACGGGAATTGTTCCACGTGGAACACTTGCCTTTCGTCCCAAACTGGGCGCAATTCTAAATTGGATTTTCCGCTTCAATCTGTCCCATTTCCGTTCATCGATCACACGAGTTTTCCACCACAGGCCCTTTTCGACGGTGATTCTGCGGCATCGCTGGCCGTCGCGCGCAACCCCTTGCCCTTCAAGCGATTCCCTACTCCTCCTCTCCTGAAATCCCGAGCGCTTTCCACAGCCGGGACTTGTTCTCCACAATCGAATTCCGTACCCGAAACTCTCGCTTCCTTTACTCTTGATTGCCATGGGAAAGATACTCGGCGTTGTGAACCAAAAGGGCGGGGTTGGCAAAACCACGACTGCCATCAATCTCGCCGCCTGCATTGCGCTTGAAGGGCTGAAGACTTTGCTCGTCGACTGCGATCCGCAGGCCAACGCCACATCCGGCCTCGGTTTTCAGCGCGATGACAACCGTCATTCCATTTATGACGTCCTCATGGGCGATTCCCCAGCGCTCCAGGTCATCCTTCCCACCAGCATTGAGACGCTCTTTCTGTTGCCAGGCTCGAAGAACCTGATCGGCGCCAACATAGAACTGGCCGGCGCAGAAGATCGCGAACTGAGGCTGCGCAATGCCCTGCAGCCCATTCAGGAACGGTTCGACCTGATCATTCTCGACTGCCCGCCGGCACTGGACCTGCTCACGCTGAATGCCCTGGTGGCAGCCAACTCCCTGATGGTTCCCATGCAGGCGGAGTACTTCGCTCTGGAGGGTGTCTCGGAGCTCATTTCCACCCTGGAGCGGGTGCGCGCCGCTTTCAACCCCGATGTCACGATCGAGGGCGTTCTGCTGACCATGTACGACGACCGCACCAACCTTGCCCAGCAGGTCACCGAAACATTGCGCGAGTACTTCCGCGAGCGACTCTTCCACACTGTGATTCCTCGCAATGTACGGTTGGCCGAAGCGCCCAGCCACGGCAAGCCGGTGGCGCTCTACGATGCCCGCTCCCGTGGATCGGAGGCTTACTTTGAGCTGGCCGGGGAGTTTCTCGCGCGCAATCATATGGAAAGCCCCCGCAACGCAAGGAAGAAAGCTGAGGCAGTCCCAGCAGCGCAGGCGGCGGTTCGATTCTGGCCGTATTCCTGAGCAGTCGAACTCCTGAGCATTTTGGGGAGCGTGGCCGTTGGGGCGTTTTTGCACGTGCAGTTTTAGAAGACACGACGATTTTTCGAGATAAGGATTTGAATGATGAGTATTGCCGCAGTTGACCCAAAACGCCGCGCCCTGGGCAAAGGGCTGGACTCACTTCTGCCGCGGGTGCAGGCACCAGCTCCCGCTGCCGATTCGGAGGGCGGCAAGCCCCGCGAAATTCCTCTCGATCAGATCGATCGCAACCCGTTTCAAACGCGCTCCCACGTCAACGAGGAGCAGTTGGCTGAACTGGCCGCGTCCATCAGCTCGAACGGCGTGGTGCAGCCGATCCTGGTCCGTCCGCTGGCCAATGGCCGCTTCCAGCTTATCGCCGGCGAGCGCCGCTGGCGCGCTTCGCAGCTTGCTCAAAAGCCGACCATTCCGGCCATCCTGCGCCAGGTCTCCGACGAGCANNGCGTTCGAGCGGCTCTCGCGCGAGTTTCACATGACCCAGGAGCAGATGGCGGCGCGTACCGGCAAAGATCGTGCAACGGTAGCCAACTTTCTCCGCCTGCTGCGCCTGCCGGCCTCGGTGCAGGCGCGCGTTGAGTCGGGAGAGCTGAGTTTTGGCCATGCGCGCACGCTGCTGGCCTTTGAGCATGCGGAGGAGATGGAGAAAGCGGCGCAGCGGATCATTGGACTTTCGCTTTCTGTTCGCCAAACAGAAACCTATGTGCAGGGCCTGCTGCATCCCGAGCGCGCCACCAAAAAAGATGCCAAGCCGGAGCCGCCGGTTGATCCCAACGTGCGCGAAGTCCAGGAACGGCTGCAGCGNNTGCTGGAGCAGTTGGCGGGCGAATAGAACCGCAGCCCACTCCGATTACGGCATTGCGATGAGCGCGGCCATGGTTTCGATGCCGTCCCACAGATTCTGGAGACGCAGGTTCTCATTTGCGGCGTGCTGGTTGTCGTCGTGGTTGGCGATTGGCACGGTGATGGTGCGGGTGTTCGCGGCGCGCTCCATCACTTCAAGAGGCACGGTGCCGCCCATGGTGGGAATCAGGATCACCTTGCCGCGAGCGCTCTTGACGGCTTGAATCACATCGGCGGCAATGGGCAGGTCCATTGGCGTGCGCGATGCCGCTTCCGCCCCGTCGGCCTGGACGAACGCTACTTTCGCATGGTTGAGCAGCTCATCGCGCGTCGGCTCCGTTTCAGTGACAAAGAAACCTTGCAAGCGGACATAGTCGACGACCCGCCGCTGCTGCGTCTTGCCGTCGACGCCGACCACCAGGCGCAGATCGAGGTCGACGGTTGCCGTGTGCGGGATCGAGTTGGTGGCGTGTGCGCCGGTCTGGCCTGAGGAGATGCCGTTGATGTTGAGGGAGGGCTCGTTCAGCAGCTCGAGAAGATGCTTGCCATCGCCGTCTGTATGGCCCAGTTCAAATTCCTTGCGCAGCCGTTCGTCGTTCACCGGCGCCGATGCAAGGGCCTGCCGCTCGATTGGACCGAGCGGGACGATTCCGTCGTAGAAGTGGGGAATGAGCACATGGCCGCTCGCGTCCTTCATGCCGGCCAGCAACTGCGCCAGTATCATGGCCGGGTTGGGAGCCCAGTTGCCGTAGTGTCCACTGTGCAGCGGGTGCGCCGGGCCGTAGACGGTGATCTGCAGGTGGGCGTCGCCACGCGCACCGAAGACCACGGTCTGCTGCCGTGTCTGGTCAACGGGGCCGTCGCACACCAGCCACAGGTCGCCTTCAATCAGGCTGCGGTTGGCCATGAGCATCTGCTCCAGGTGGCCTGAACCGGCTTCTTCTTCGCCTTCCCATACAAAGCGGATGTTTTCCTTGAGCGGGATGTGCGCGGCCTGCAATGCGCTCAATGCGGTGAGCTGCGCAAAGATGGCGGCCTTGTCGTCGCCGGCGCTACGCGCGTAGATTCTTGGCTCGCCATCCACCTGCTTGACGACCGGCGTAAAGGGCGCGCCTGTGTCCCATTCCGATGGCGTTACTGGCTGGCCATCGTAGTGGGCATAGAAGACGATGGTCCGCGTGGCGCCGGGGGTGCGGAACTCGCCCCAGACAAGGGGAGGAACGGTGGCCGGCAGCCCGGGCGCAGTCAGCAATCGCGCGTTTGCGCCGCGGGCCTTGAGTTCGGCTAGCAGGAACTCGGCGTTCTTGCGCAGGCTGGCCGGATCGGCGGCGACGTTGGGAATCGAGAGGAAATCGGCGAACTGTCGGGTTAGCTCCGCCTGGTGCGCGGCCGTGTAGGTATGCGCCGCGTGGGGAGGTGTGGGTTGGGCGTGAATTCCCGTCAGGGGTGCAAGCAGCAGAGTGGAAAGCAGGGAATTTCGGACGAAACGCATGACGCAAATCTAGCATGCAGGCGCGTTTGAAGGGCTTCAAAAGCAAGGCGTCCAAAGCCTCAGCGCCCTGATTTTGGCTTCGGCATTTCCGTGATCTTGTCTTGCTGCAATTGGACAGGTTCAATGTGTGGGATCGTTGCCTCTATCTCTTCTCGACTTTTACCCTCTGCATTTTCAAGGAGATACCAGAGGCCATCGACAAGAATGTCGTTAAGAGTCTTCCTATCGTTACCCCGTTGCTTTCTCGCTGTCTTGATCCAGTTAATCGCCGCATGATCCGCATCGGTCAGGGAAATTGACGTCGGCCGAGCATTTGGCGGGATGTGTCTTGGCTTTGGGCTCACGGGCTAGACATTTCACTTGACTACATTATCATATGAGCACATTATAACGTTATCATATGGTAACGCGATAAACCGGACTGCAGGTTCGGTCGCGCGTATGATTCGAAGAGGGGTACATATGACGGTGGCATCCCCGTTAAAAACTGAACTCGGAGTTTTCGAGAATCACCGTTGGGAGTGGGCGAAGTCTCACCTTGGGAAGTTCGTTGTGATCAGAGAAGACACCGTCGTGAACGAGTTCTTCGATGATTACGAGGGCGCATTCAGGGCTGGAATCAGTCAATTTGGAGCCGACCGAAACTTTCTAATTAAACAGGTTTGGAAGACTGAGCCTGTTTACTTCGTGGCATAGGCATGGCTACGTTCAAATTCCCGTGGAACCCATTTGATCCAGTGGATCCCGGACCATGCATCAGGTTTTCCGTAACTAGATACATGGACGACATTGAATATGGCACGAGCATTGGGCTAGAGTATCCCGATCCGGCAGTGCCCACGGCCTTAATAGATACAGGATCACCGTTCACCATTATCAGTAAAGTGCTTGCCAAGAGTAGCAACCTCTTCCTCACCAACCCATCATTTCCGATCAGAACGCTGAACGGTATTGTGAGTGTGAGGAGTATTGTGGCTCGCTTAGCTTCCCAGGCTCCGGGCTGCCACGCATAGCGGCGATGCGACTCATAGCAAGGGATTTCTATAGGGAATCGTCCTACGCATGTCTAATCGGAAGAGATGTCTTGAAACGATGGGATATTCGCTTCGATGGCCTGGGTAAGATGGTAACGATCAAAGCTTGACAGGCGCCTCCGCACGAAAGGCTGCGCGACACGCATGGCCTTCCTGCCGCTCAAGCTATCAGAAATAGCGCGCTCCATCATGCGAAGTCGAATGTCTCCGTCACGCTGTACCATCCAAGGTTGGGTGTCCTGTTGGAGCTTCGCGCA
The DNA here is from genome assembly GCA_003166055.1 of Acidobacteriaceae bacterium. Next base: position 14,576 of record PMWR01000332.1, on the reverse strand, counting down.
GCGTATAACAGGCCATTACTTGCGAGGGTGGCCACCGGTCTGACCCTCATCGATTTCAACTGCTTGTTTTGAAGGAGTCCCGATGCGCTTGCCTGAGTTGAAGCTCTTCCGCTGCATTTCCGCTCTTGTGTTGCTTATTGCGTTGGCCCCTGGATTCTACGGCCAGCAAATTCCCGCTCCGGGCGAGCGCTGGAGCGAGGCGCAGGCCAGTGCGTGGTATGCACGGCAACCGTGGCCGGTGGGAGCGGACTTTTTGCCTTCCACCGCCATCAACGAACTGGAGATGTGGCAGGCCGACACGTTTGATCCGACCACAATTGACCGCGAACTCGGGTGGGCCGAAGGCATCGGCATGAACACCATGCGCGTCTTCCTTCACAACCTGCTTTGGGAGCAGGACCCGAAGGGATTTGCACAGCGGATCGATGCGTTCCTGGCCATCGCGGCGCGCCATCATATCCGTCCGGTCTTTGTCCTGTTCGACTCGTGCTGGGACCCCAATCCGAAGCTTGGACCGCAGCACCCACCGATTCCGGGCGTGCACAACTCGGGCTGGGTGCAGGCGCCCGGCACTGCGATTCTCGAAGACCCGGCGCAGTATCCGCGGCTTGGGAGCTACGTGAAGGGCGTGGTGGGCGCATTCGCCAACGATCCTCGGATTCTTGCGTGGGATCTTTGGAATGAGCCCGACAACGGCAACGACAGCTCCTACGCAAAAGGCGACCCGAAAAACAAAAACGAGATCATCCTTGGCCTGCTGCCGCAGGTCTATGCGTGGGCCCGCACCGCGCATCCCACGCAGCCGCTCACCAGCGGCCTGTGGCACGGCGACTGGAGTTCGCTTGCCACCATGCCACCGCTGGCGCGCATCCAGATTGAGCAGTCCGATGTGATCAGCTTTCACGACTACGGATGGCCTGAGAACTTCGAGAGCCATGTGAAGATGCTGGAGCAATTCCATCGGCCGCTGATCTGCACCGAATACATGGCCCGCAACATCGGCAGCACGTTCGACACGATTCTGCCGATCGCACGCGAGCGCCATGTGGGCGCGATCAACTGGGGCCTGGTCGCCGGGAAGAGCCAGACGTGGATTCCGTGGGACTCGTGGCAGCGGCCGTACGTGACCGATCAGCCTATGGTGTGGCAACACGATGTCTTTCACACGGANNGTAGAAGCGGTCGAGCGACTTTAACCGCATTGAGCGGACCGCTTCCTGGTAAATGCGGTAGGATTGAACTACTTATTCCTCATGAAAACAGCGCCCACCCCGGTGAATGAAGACGCGAGGATCGCTACTCTGCGACTGCTCAACATCCTCGATACGGAGCCGGAGGAGCGCTTCGATCGCCTCACGCGCATGGCAAAGAAGCTGTTCTCAGTGCCCATCGCGCTGATTTCACTGGTGGACACGGACCGCCAATGGTTCAAGTCGAGAATCGGCGTGTCGGCTCGCGAAACTCCGCGCGATGTATCGTTCTGCGCCCATGCCATCCTTGGAGACGACGTCTTCATAGTTCCCGACGCGGCTCGCGATGAGAGCTTTTCTGACAACCCGCTGGTGGTTGGCGACCCCAACGTTCGTTTTTATGCCGGGTGTCCGCTGAAAGTGGGCGACGCAAACCTCGGAACCCTGTGCGTCATCGACGACAAGCCGCACGAGTTCGACGAGGAAGATCTTCAGATGCTCAGAGACCTTGCGGGGATGGTGGCGGAGGAGCTGACCGCGGTTCAATTGGCGGTGACAGACGACCTGACCACACTCTCCAACAGGCGTGGATTCGAGATCCTGGCACGGCATGCGCTTTCCGTGTGCAAGCGAATGGGCAGGCCCGCAACTTTGCTTTTTTTCGACCTCAATCGCTTCAAGCAGATCAATGACACGCTCGGCCATGCCGCAGGCGACCGCGCGCTGAAGACCTTTGCGCGTGGCCTGCTCACCGTTTGCCGTGTGAGCGACGTGATTGGACGCCTGGGCGGAGATGAGTTCGCCGTGTTGCTGACCGGAACAGGCAGTGAGACAGTGTCCGATTTCCTGTCGCGGCTGCAGAGATGGATCGAAGCGAATAATCGCGTGGAGGAAACGGGATACGCGATCGAATTCAGCGTGGGGCAAGTCAAATTCGATCCGGAAAAGAACCTTTCCGTTGAGAATCTTCTGGCGTTGGCGGATTCCGCCATGTATGAGAACAAGAGGGCATTCCGTCAGGGAAGCGCCAGCCGCTGAAGCGAATCACATGTGTTTTGAAATTCAGGGGGAGAGGCTGGGGCTTCTCTTGCCCCTGCCGCAACTGCTCAAGTATGCTCGCTCAGAACCGCCAAACTCATTGCGGGTTCGGGGAGTACGATCCAAAGGATGGCTAAGCTTCGCATGCGCGTAACGACGGGGCTGGTCTTTTCAACTCTCGTTGCGGCCAGCCTACCGGCGTTGTGCCTCGCTGTATCCCAATCCGTATCTGCAGAGGAGTGTGCGGGGCCGGCATCGCTTGTGGCGCAGGTCAAGGCTCATCCCGGGGCGGACGCGTATGCGGCGTTAGGCGACTGGTTCAGCCAGGATCATCGGGCAAACTGCGCTGTTCAGGCATTTCAGTCCGCGCTGGCGATCGACTCCGGCTCCAGCAGGGCGCTGGACGGGTTAGCAAGAGCTTTCATCGCAACTGGCGATTACCAGGGTGCGATCCGGCTGCTTCGCAACGCGCGGCGCGACGAAAGCACGAATGTCGATCTGGCCGTTGCCTATCGAAAAGCGCAGATGTTCGATGAAGCTGCCGAGGTGCTTCGCGAGGCGCTGAAGGCGTATCCCTACTCCGATGGCGTGACGGGAGCCCTGGTCTCGCTTGAGGCGCACCAATCGCACTACGCGTCGGCACAAACGCTCGCTGAAGAGCTGGCGCGGCAGAAGCCAGACGACCTCGAGGCGCAGCGCATCTATCTGCGCATGCTGGTGGTGATTGGAGACAACGACGCGGCCATGCCGCTGGGCCGGAAACTGCTGGCGCTTGCGCCGAAGGACGCCGATCTGCTGAATCTCAACGGCTTCCTCGAGCGCAAGGCGGGCGACTACGCCGCGGCGCGGAAACATCTTGAGGAAGCGGTCGCGGTCAATCCCAACGACATAAACCCCCGCGTCAACCTCGGACTGGTGCTGGCCGAACTGCACGAACCGGCCGCGGCGAAGGTGCAGCTTGAGAAGGCCGTCGAACTGGGCGCAACCGAACCGCAGGTTCGAGCCGAACTGGCCAAGATGCTGCGGGCTCTTGGTGAAAACGACGAGGCGCAGAAGCAGCTCAAGCTTTATCAGCAAAAGCTGAAGGAAGACGACGATCAAGAACAGTCTGTGCTCAAGGCGACCGAGGCCGCGCAGGCAGCGAAGGACGGCGACAACCGGAAAGCCGCCGATCTCTATCGCGAGGCCTGTGCGCTTGAGCCGCAGGACGCCGGGCTGGCATACCGGCTTGCCGTCGTATTGGGTGAACTGGGAGACGCGGCTGGCCAGCGCGCCGCGCTGGAGCAGGCGATCCGGGCCGATTCCAATTTCGCGCTCGCGCAGTATGACCTGGGCTACATGGAATTTCAGGGCGGCAACAATGTTGCGGCCGAGCAGCATTTTCGCGTGGTCGTGAAAGCAGTTCCTGAGAATGTACAGGCGTGGCTTTCGCTGGCCGCAACGCTGGCCACGGAATCCCGGACGAAGGAAGCGCAGGACGCTGTGGCCAATGCACTCAAGATCGACCCCAACAACGCCGGCGCTCTGGACCTGAGCCGGAAGCTTGCCGCCGGGCAGGCCCGGCAATAGCCAGCCGAGGAGCAAGCTTCCCCAAGATGAACGACGAGACGAGCGACAAATCGAGCAAGACACGCGGGCCGGGAACGATCAGCGGATTGGAACCCAGCCGGGAGTGGACGCGCCGCCGCCTGCTGCGCGCGATGCCGGCCGCGCTCGCGCCAGCGCTCATTCCGGCGGAACTTCGAGCCGCGCTCCCAGCCGAAAAACAAGCGACGCCGTTTTCGCGCTTTGTGAATGTGGCACACGCCGCCGGCCTGACGGCGACCATGGTCTACGGCGAGCCGGACAGCTTTACCTACATCGTCGAATCGATGGGAACGGGCTGCGCGTTTTTCGACTACGACAACGACGGCTGGATGGACATCTTTATCCCGGGCGGACGCAGGCTCGAAAACACACCTCCCGACGCGAGCAATCGGCTCTACAAAAACAACCGCGACGGAACGTTCACCGATGTGACGGCCAAGGCTGGTTTGCTCGGCTCCGGCTGGGCGCAGGGCGTTTGCGTGGGCGACTATAACAACGACGGGTTTGAGGATCTTTTCCTAACTTATTACGGACAAAACATCCTGTATAGAAACAACGGCGACGGCACCTTTACCGACGTGACGGCCAAGGCGGGCCTGCTTTACCCCACCACGCGCTACAGCACGGGCTGCACGTTTGTGGACTACAACCGCGACGGCCATCTCGATCTGTTTGTCTCGAATTATCTGGAGATCGATCTGGCCGACGCGCCCAAACCGTCGATGGCCGTGCCCAACTGCAACTACGAGGGCGTGCCGGTGATGTGCGGCCCCGAAGGGCTGCCGAAGGCACGCAATTTCCTTTACCGGAACAATGGCGATGGCACGTTCACCGACGTTTCGAAGGAATCGGGCGTTGCCGCGCTGCACGGGTCGTATGGGCTGACCGTGCTGAGCCTCGATGCCGATGAAGACGGCTGGCCGGATATCTTCGTGGCCTGCGATTCAACGCCCTCTTTTCTGCTGATGAACAACCATGACGGCACCTTTCGCGAGGAGGCATTGTTTCGCGGCCTGGCGCTCAGCGGCGAGGGCCGGAAGATGGGCGGCATGGGCGCGTGCACGGGCGACTACAATCTCGACGGGCACACCGACCTGGTCAAGACGCACTTCTACAACCAGGCCACGGGACTCTACCGTAGCGACGGCCACGGCAACTACGACGACGTGACCATCGAGGCAGGCCTGAACAAGGAAACCCGGTTTGTCTGTTTCGGCGTGGGGCTGGTGGACTTCGACAACGACGGCTATCCGGATCTGTTCCTGTCCTCTGGGAGCGTGTACCCCGAGGTTGCCAAGGTCTCGCCGCGGTTTCCGGCGCGCAGCCCGAATCTCCTGTTTCGCAACCAGGGAGACGGCACGTTCGTCGAGATGGGTCCTGAGGCCGGGCCGGGCATCACGACGCCGCACTGCGGCCGTGGCGCTGCTTTTGGCGACTTTGACAACGACGGCGACATGGACGTGGTGATCATGAACGTGAATGAGCCGCTCAGCCTGCTGCGCAACGACGCGCCGGCGGGCAATCGCTGGCTCAAAATCCGGCTTGAAGGCACGAAAAGCAACCGCAGCGCGATTGGGGCGCGCGTTCTGGTGCGCTACGGCGGCAAGGTGCAGGTGCAGGAGCAGATGAGCGGAACCAGCTTTATCTGCTCGAACGACCCGCGGCTGCACTTCGGGTTGGGCGCGGCAGCCAATGCGGATGTCGAGGTCCACTGGCCCTCCGGGCTGGTCGAATCCCTCAAGGCAGTCGCCGCCAACCAGCTTCTGACGCTCCGCGAGGGGGCAGGGCAGATTAAGAGCCGGCCATTCCGGAAAGAGGGCTAAACACCCCCAAATATGGGCCTCTGCCTGACACGGAAGTGTCATTGATTTCCAAGATAGGTTACTTTACGTTACTTATGTGCTCAGGAATGAGTACTAGCGCTGTCAAGTTGTGGAGGCGCGGACGGGCCGAGGCGGCTCTGAGCAATCAGAGGCCTCGGCCAGTCGGTCGAAGGAAAACCGATGATTATTATTCTGCTTCCAATCGCTACCGTCGCATTCGTGGCGCTTTACCTGGTCCACTGGCAAAGGAGCGTGCGCCGGCGCAATGACCAGTCGTGGGATTCGCTGGTGGCGCGGCTGCAGCCGGACTGGATAGCCGCGCAGGGCACGGCCGGTCTCTCCAGCCTTGGCGCGGACGCCACGCCGCAGGAACGCTGGCAGTGTATCCAGGGCGCGCAAGGTTTGTGGACCATGTACCAGAACGCCAGCGTGATGATGGAGTTGGCCGACTACGCCGCCCGCAACAGCGAGTCGGTGGACCGCCTGCTGCTTGAATCGCTGCGCAGCGACGCCATCCAGATTCGCGTCTGTGTGATGACCGCTCTTGTGAGGTACGCCTTCAGCCAGGTGAATGAAGGCATCTGCGTGAATGCATCCCGCGCCGCGGCTATGTACAGCGGAATGACCGCGCGGATGCAGGCACTTCTCGAGACGAACAACGGTGCCATGGCGCCCAGCTTCGCCGGCGCGATGTAGTTGAATTTCCCCTCCTCCAGGGAAACCCCGGTGAAAGCCGGGGTTCTTTTTGCGATCGCCTCTATTTTCCGATGCAGAATGTGGAAAAAATCAGATTCAGGATGTCGTCGGAGGTGGTCTGGCCGGTCAACGAATCCAGAGCCCAGAGCGCGCGATAGAGATCGAGCAGGATCATCTCGTGCGGGATGCCGTTTGCGTTGGCCTGGCCGGCATCCGCCAGCGCTGCCAGAGCGGTGGTAATGGCCTGGTGGTGGCGCAGGCTGGTCAGCATACCCGGTTCTTCCGCAGCTCCACCGGTCGCCAGAGCGAGAATCCTCTCCCGCAGCGCTGGAATGCCCTCTCCAGTGAGGGCGGAAGTTCGAAGGGCGGAAGTTCGCAGCGCGGGAATACCGACAAACTGAGGCGACCCTTCGGCGTTTTCCGCCAGGTCGCTTTTGTTCACGACGATCAGCGCGGGCCGGCCCTCGATGGCCTGGAGCAGACGGTGTTCCTCGTCGTTGAGCGCCTGCGTGGCGTCCAGCACCACCAGCACCAGCGCCGCGTCCGCCAGTGCCTCGCGGCTGCGCGCAACGCCCAGTTGCTCCGCCTCTTCGAGGCCTTCGCGCAGGCCGGCCGTATCCACCAGCTCCAGGGGAATGCCGTCGAGCGAAATCCGCTCGGTGACCAGGTCGCGCGTGGTTCCCGGCGTTGCGGTTACGATGGCGCGCTCGCGCTCCACCAGCCGGTTGAAGAGCGAGCTCTTGCCTGCGTTCGGACGGCCTACGATGGCCAGCGTCAGGCCGTCATGGACGATGCGGCCGCGCGCAAACGAGGCTTTGAGAGCTGTCAGCGGCGGCGTCAACTCCGCGATGCGCCGCGCGATTTCGCTTGCAGGCGTCACGTCCACATCGTCCTCGGCAAAGTCAATGCCGGCTTCGAGCAGCGCAATNNACCTGGGTTAGCGTCTGCGCTTCAATCAGGTCCCGTACCGCTTCAGCCTGGGTCAGGTCGAGACGGCCGGCCAGGAATGCGCGCTGGGTAAATTCGCCCGGCTCGGCCAGGCGCGCGCCCAGCGTCAGCGCCCGCTTGAGCAGCAGCTCCAGCACGACGGGTGAACCGTGCGCCGCGATCTCCACGACATCCTCAGCCGTGTAGGAGTTGGGCGCGGCAAACCAGGTGACGAGGGCTTCGTCGATTCGACCACCATCCATTTGAACTGCTTCGTTCAGGTCTCCATCCAATACATCCGCTAAACGAGCACGCGCGTGCTCCAATGGCTGGCGCAGCCGCACCAATTGGGCGGCAATGGAGGCAGACTCGGGTCCGCTCAGGCGCACAATGCCAATGCCGCCCCGGCCCGGTGGCGTGGAGATGGCGGCAATCGTATCCGTGCTTGCTTGCAAATCGGTCATGCGCTGTTGTTAGTGTAGAGGGTTCTTGATCCACCTTGCGCTGTGAGCCCCGGCACGTATGGTTCGGATGAATCGGCCGACTATAATTGTTGATACGCATCGTGTTGATATTCTCTGTGCCGACAATCCGGCGGATTCGTCCGTCTTCATTTCCAAAGGCCTCATTCACTTGAAAAACCAATTCTGTTTCGGGCTGGCCGCTTTCATTCCAAAAGGCAGAGGAAGGGGCTTGCAGCCCCTGATTCTCTTCGTCGTTTTTCTGTCAACCGTGACGCTTTGGGCGCAGACCTCCGCGCAACCCGGCTGGCAGGGCGTGCTCCGCGATTCTGGCGGTGCTCCCATTGCGGACGCCAAGGTTCGTCTCAGCGGCAAAGGAGCCAAGGCAGAAGCAACCACGTCCGCTGACGGTCATTTCCGCATTGGCGGTCTTTCAGCCGGCCAGTATCGGCTGATGCTCGAGACGAAAGGCCGCAAGATTGAGTTCGCTGAACCGATCGACGTGAGCGCTGCCTCGCCTGCCGCATTGCTTACCCTTTCGAGCCGTGGCGAACTCACCGTAGGGGTACTTACCAGCCAGGCTGCTACGGGCGGCGAGGAGCTTTCCAGCCAGGCAGTGAGCGAGCTGCCGCTCAACGGCCGCGACTTCGGCACGCTGCTTCTGCTGGCCGCGGGCACGATGACTGACGCCAACGGGGCCACCAACTTTACCGCGCAATTCGCCATCAACGGCCAGCGCGGAGTGGAAGCCACGTTTGCCATGGATGGGGCCGACATCAGCGATCCGGAGATGGGCGGGTCCACATTCCCCAACTTCAACGTGGATGCCGTGGAGCGAATCGATTCGAGCTCGGGCTGGATGCCCGCGAGCGTTGGGCGCGGCGCCGCGGGTTTCACGAACATCATTACCCGCTCCGGCGCCAGTGGCTTTCACGGCTCGTTCTTCGAATTTGTGCGCAATTCCGCGTTCGATGCGCGCAACTACTTTGACCACGCCACGCCGGCGTATCCGGGCCGCATTCCGCCTTTTCGCCGCAACGAGTTTGGGCTCACCAATGGCGGGCCAGTCTACATCCCGCATATCTACGATGGCCGCAACCGCACTTTCTACTTTGTGCAGTCGCAGGCATTTCGGCAGGTGCTGGGAACCACACAGGTAATGCCCTTGCCCACAGCGCTGGAGCGGACGGGCATCGACAACATCACCTATCTCGACGGTTCAACCGACACGCTGACCGTCCCCGTCGATCCAGGCATTGCTGCTGTGCTGGCACGCTATCCGCTGCCCAACTATACGGCCGGTTCCTACCAGGCGCACACCTACGCAACCGCATCGAAAGTCGCAACCGACGCGGTACAGCTTTCCGTCCGCATCGATCACAAATTCTCCGCCAAAGATCAGTTCATGGCGCGCTTCAACCTCGACAACTTGAGTGGTCCCACCACCAATCCCGATCAGACGGCCATTGACCCCGCCTTCGGCATTCAATACGACGATCACCAGCGCAATGTCGTCGGAACCTATACCCGCACCGCTTCGCCCCGACTTTTGGTTGAGTCCTCCATCAGCATCACCCGCTCCACGCCCGGCTTTCCGACGCAGGACTATACCGATCCGGCGGTGAAATTCAACGATGGCCTGTTTGAGGCATTCGATTCGGATGCCGGCTCGGTGATGCAGGCTTATGGAAATCTCTTCCAGGGCCGTCAAAACGTCAGCTTCACCACGAGATCGCATGCATGGAAGGCCGGCGCGGAAGTTCGCATGAATCGGGACACAACGTATTTCGGCATCAGTCCCAACGGCGAATACGACTTTGGCGGCGGGACGGCCTATGCCACCGAATTTATTCCCTCGCAGAGCGGAACGCACAATATCAACCCCGGTGATCCGTTGCCCGATACGCTCTCCAGCTTTCTTTCCGGAAGCCCGTTTGTTTATACCGTGGCGATTGCGCCTCCGTATTTTTCGAACGGCCCGCACATCGGTCCCGCCGCTATCAACCGCAACAACGTGAATGCATACATGCAGGACACTTGGAAGGTGACGCCGCAATTCACGCTTGACTACGGAGTTCGGTGGGAACTTTACACGCCTATTACGGAGCGCGCCCATCGCACCGGCGGCTTTCTCACAGTGAATGGTGTGCAAGAGTATGTCATTAACCCGCAGCCTGGTTACAAGACGGACTGGAATGCATGGGGACCGCGCGTTCAGGCATCGTGGCAAGTTACAAACAAACTAACTGCTCATGCCGGCGCCGGAATCACCACCATTCCACCTAATATCTGGCAGGATAACTTTCTCACCGGATCCACCCCCTTCGCGGTTTACCCGCGCCTGCAATCCACCTCGAATGCGCCCATTCGATACGGGTTTCAAATTACTCCCGCCCAGATTCCGGCACCCTATACCCCGCAGGGCGCGAATATCTTCGCCAACGGAAATCCCAAATCGGTGGCTCCCAACACAGCGATGGATGTGAACCGCTATGAGCAGGATATGGCTGCGCTGACTCCCAACGGCGTGGTGAGCGCGCTGAATCTCAGTGGGATCGACCGCTCCTTCGGGAACGGTACGCTCTACACCTGGACTGCCGGTGTTGAGCGCAAATTCGGCAATCTCACCGGGGATGCGGGCTATGTAGGCACCGCAAGCGCAAAGTTGCCCCGAACCAGTTTTCCCAATGCTTATCCTGGTGCGACCGCTGCCTTCGCTCCGCACACCACCTTCGACGGCGCGGGTAACGTGACGGGTGGGTTTGGGGTTGAGAACGTCATAACAGCAACCGCGCATTCTGCCTATCACGCCCTGCAAACATCCCTCTCCGGAACAACGGGCCACGGAGGTCCGGGTCTACAGGCAAGTTATACGTGGAGTAAGTCCATCGACGACACGAGCCAGGTGGTCGGCGGGACGGGATCCACGGGCGCCGTTGCCCAGGGATTCCCTCAGGACCCATTCAACACGCACCCTGAGAAAGGCCCGTCCTCGTTCGATGTAACTAACTCGTTCGGACTTAGCGTTGCACAGGATCTGCATCTGGATAGCGTGCCGTTACTCAATGCCGTGTCAAAGAAAGCTACCGCGGGATGGGAGCTGCTTTCGATTTCGAGCATCAGCTCCGGTTCGCCCTTCACGGTGTTTTCCGGCATTCAGCAAACCGGTGCGGGCTCGAATGGCGTCGATCGGCCCGATCAGATTGCCACGCCGCATCTTTCTACCGCGCGAGCGAACCGCCAGGATTATTTCGGCGAGGGCGCGAACAACGCTGCGGATTTCTTCTCGATTCCGATTCACGTTGCCGGCGGGACCGGGCCGAACCAGGGTATATTCGGCACGTTGGGGCGCGACAGCTTCCGCGGACCTGCCTACTACGATTACGATTTTGCCTTCATCAAGAGCACGCCCTTTGGCCGTCGACGGAGCGGAGCCGAGCGAATGGATCTGCAATTCCGATCGGAATTCTTCAATCTGTTCAACATTGTAAATATGGGCCTGCCTGCGAATATTCTGAACGGCTCGGGTTTCGGCGAAATCAGCAGGACCGCGGGGACATCGCGTCAGATTCAGTTCTCGCTGAAGCTCATCTACTGATGGCTTTTGCGTGTCCCTTCCTCGCCTGATAAAAAGGATGCGGCTTAGCAGAGTGGCGAACCGTCACTCCCTATGACGAGGGACTGAATGACATCGCATCGAATCGCATTTGTTGGCCGCCTGGCGCTTTTCACTTTTGCCGTTGCTTTTGCTCTTCGCTCGACCCATGCCCAGCAGCCGCATACGGCCCCGCCGGCTCGCCATGCGCTCGACCTCACAGTGGTCAAACCGGAATCGGTCGGTTTCTCCACGGAGCGTCTCGAGCGGCTACACGCACTCATCCAGAATGAAGTGGACGAGAAACACCTCAGCGGCGCCGTCACCATTCTGGCGCGGCACGGCAAGGTTGTGGAGTACCGCACCTACGGCCAGCGCGATATGGCAACCGGCGCGCCCATGACCAAAGACACCATTTTTCGCGACTACTCCATGACCAAGCCGGTGACAGGGGTCGCGATGATGATTCTCTACGAGCAGGGCAAGTGGCTGCCTTCCGACCCCATCTCGAAATTCATTCCGGAGTTCGCGCACCTCAAGGTTCAGAAAGGCGTCGACGCCGACGGCAAAATGATCCTTGTCGATCCCGATCATGCCCCAACCATGCGTGAGTTGCTTACCCACACCGCCGGTTTCAGCTACGGCAGAGGGAAGTCGCCGGCCGACGACCTGTATGGCGACCTGAAGGTGATGCAATCCAAGAATCTTCAGGAGATGATCGACAAGCTCGCCAAGATCCCGCTGCTCTACCAGCCAGGTCAGGGTTGGCTCTACAGCAGCTCCATGGATATTCAGGGTTACATCGTCGAGAAATTATCTGGCCAGTCGCTGCCTGACTTCATGCGCGGCCATATTTTTGAGCCGCTGGGAATGAAGGACGCAGCCTTTTACGTCCCTGAAGACAAGCGTGCGCGATTCGCTGCAAACTACCATGGCGGCCCCGGGGGCGAGTTAGTGGCTAACACATCAGGTGACTATGCCACGCAGCCCACCATGCCCTCGGGCGGCGGCGGCCTGGTTTCCACCGCGGAAGATTATTACCGCTTTGCACAAATGCTGGCCAACGGCGGCGAACTCGACGGCAAGCGGATCCTTGCTCCATCCACTGTCAAGCTGATGACCACAAACCATGTGCCCGCCGCAATTCAAACCGGCGAATTCGGTATCGGCCTCTCCGTCATCCGGCCGGGCTTCGGCTGGGGCTACGACTGCGCGGTCGTCTCCGATCCGGGCGAAGCTAATCTCTCCGACGGTAAAGGCACTTTTTTCTGGGACGGCGCGGCAGGTACCTGGTTCTGGGTCGATCCCACCAACGACATCGTCTTTGTCAGCATGATTCAGCGCATGAGCAGCCCGGACAATCACCCTCTCGAGTACAAGAGCCACGCCGTCGTCGATCAGGCATTGGTCGACCCGTCGAAATAGCGAGCAGGCAACTACTACCGCTATTGCAGAATATCCAATGCCATGGCCGTCATCGCGGTCACGCCGGTCGTGATGGTTGGCGCATACACCGGCGCGAACAACGGCGAATGCGGCCCAGGCAGCGGAACCCCCGTCGCCTTGGCCTGTGCCAGCTTCTCAGGGTCAGCCGCGCCCAACCGGAACATGACTGCGGGAATTTTGGCGTCGAGCGAAAACAGTCCCACATCTTCTGACCCCATCACCGAGTCAGCGGGATTGACGCGATCGGCGCCCAACGCAGCCACGGCAACCTTGCGGAGCCGCTCGGCCAGTGCTGCATCGTTGTAGGTGGCCGGAGTAATTTCCGTCGGGCTCACGGTCACAATCGGCATGCGATCGGCGGGCACGCCGTAGCCCACCGCGACGCCCTCCGCGGTGCGGCGAATGTCCGCAATGATCTGATCGCGCACTTTGTCGGAATACGTGCGCAGCGTAATCCCCATCGTCACTTCTTCGGAAATGATGTTGCGCTTGGTGCCGCCATGGATGGTGCCCACCGTCATCACCGCGGGCTCCTGCGGATCAATCTGCCGGCTCACAATCGACTGTGCCAGCACCACAAATTCCGCCGCCTCGAGAATAGGATCCTTGCCGGCCTGCGGAGCGGAGCCGTGCGCGCCAATCCCCCGCATCACCACGTCAATACTGGTCGAGCTGGCCAGCAGCGGCCCGCCCTTGATCGCAATCGTGCCCGCCGCATTGGTTGAATCGTCGTGCTCCGAGAGAACAAAGTCCGGCCGCCCAAAGCGCTCATACAGATGATCGGCAAGCATGGCGCGTGCGCCGTCGATAGTCTCCTCTGACGGCTGCCCAATCAGCATTGCTGTCCCGTGCCACTGGCTCTTCCGCTCCACCAACTCCCGCGCCACGCCCAGCAGCACGGTCATGTGGATGTCGTGTCCGCATGCATGCATCACGGGAATCGTCTGCCCCTGCGCATTGGTGGTCTTCACGGTGCTGGCGTAGTCGAGGCCGGTCTTCTCTTCCACAGGCAACGCATCGAGCTCGGTGCGGAGCAACAGGCGCGGGCCCGTACCGTTTTCAAGAATCGCCACAATGCCCCACGCCTGCGAGCCGTCGGCATACTTGCCCACGTGCTCCGTTACCGTATAACCCAGCTTGCGCAGCTCGCTCGCCATAAAAATCGAGGTCTGCTGCTCATAGTGCGAGAGCTCGGGATTGCGGTGCAGATGCTTATATGTCTCCTCGAGGCCCGGCAACTGCTTCCGGACGGAAGCGTCGAGACCGGCAGGCGCCGAATTCTGCGCGGCAACAGGAAAAACACTCACGGCCACAGCGACAGCGGCAAGAACACGCAACAGCATAGGTAAGCCTCCCAATTCCAGTGAAAACTGAGAATCTACGCGCCAGCCTACCACAACCAATCCGCTCCGCACACTGCGCTCAAATTGGATTCTTCCGCCAGCAGGGAACCAGCCGTCAAAATCTTTCGTATTGCATTCCCATAGAGCGGTGTGTATAGTCTTCCTATTGCTTGGCAAGAGGAGAACAAAATGGGCGACAAGAAGGATGTCTGGCAGGGAACTCTGGCCCTCATGGTTCTGCGCACCCTTGAAACCATGGGCCCCCTGCACGGCTACGGACTGGCGCGCCGCATTGAGCAAACCAGCGGCGACCTGCTGCAGTTGAACTACGGCACACTCTATCCCGCGCTGCTCAAGCTGGAGCAGGAGGGCTCGATCCGCTCGCATTGGGGCGTCTCGGAAAATAATCGCAAGGCGAAGTTCTATGAGCTCACCAAAGCCGGCCATCGCGAAGTGAAGAAGGCCGCGGC
>PMWR01000269.1 GCA_003166055.1 Acidobacteriaceae bacterium | reverse complement strand
CTAGAGCGGTTTCGATTCACCTGTTGACCTTTGAAGATCATGCGAGGTGGCATTTTCTTGGGAAAAATGCCACTTGGCCTCAAGCTTTCTGTAAAGAGCGGAATCGAAACCGCTGCAGCGCATGAGTTTTTCCCAATCTGTCTGTCTCGCTTCTGGTCATGTTTCTGCATGTTTCCTAAGCGATGGCAACCGCACAACCACTGCCGGCGCCGCCAACGCGGCCTGTTCAGCAACCGAAAGCGGCAGGCGGCAACGAGGCTGCGGCGGAACAGGCGCTGATCCCATCCCCTCCGCAACCGGAGGAAGAGGATCTGATCGAGCTGAAAGGGCCGCTGGGCCGCCTCCCCGTGGAGCTGGAGGTGGCAGTGCCCGCGCGGGAGTTTCGGGTTCGTAATCTGCTGGCCCTTGGGCCCGGCAAGTTGATTGAGACTCAGTGGGCCCACGGTGAAGATCTGCCGCTGGCCGCGGGCAATGTGCAACTTGCGTGGAGTGAGTTTGAGGTGGTGGATGCGCAGTTGGCGGTTAGGATAACCCGGCTGGCGTAAAAAGTGCGGCATTCAGCCGTCAGCTTTTAGCTCTCAGCCTGAAGGCCGGGGAGCTTGGCAGTTGGAGCCAGGGCGCAACCGAGTTGGAAACATGGAGTCAGGAAAGGCCGGGGAATGAGGTTCGAAAAGGATGGAGGGATGGGCAAAGCAGCGGCAGGCGGGCTGGCCGGTTGGCTGCTGGAGAAGTTGCGGCGGACTCCACGTTCGAGGCCGCGGCTGGCGCTTCTCGAGCGCATCGCGCTGGCGCCCCGGCAGTCGCTGGCGCTCATTGAGGCGGATGGCAGGCGGTTCCTGGTGGCGACCTCGCCGGAGGGCGCGCCTGTGTTTTATGCGCTGGATGCCCCAGCGCGGGCAAACGGCGAAGTTCTTCGCGATGAAGCGCCACGCTCAACATCCGATTTTGGACCGCGTTTGCCCCAGCCAGCAGCCAGGGCTCGCAAGTCGAGGGCCGTATGGTAGGCCTTTGGATTGCGGCTCGGGTGGCATCCGGCGTTCCCGCGCCTTTGTTGCCCGACCTGAACGCGCGTCTGCATTCCGGGGATTCAACTCCCTGGACGATTCTCTTCGTCCTGACACTGATCACTCTGTTGCCCGCGATCCTGATGGCCATGACGCCGATGGTGCGCCTGCTGGTGGTGTTTCACTTTCTGCGCCAGGCGCTGGGCACGCAGACCGCGCCCTCCAATCCGACGCTGATGGGCCTGGCGCTGATGATGACCTGGTTCCTCATGACGCCGGTGCTCAACCAGGTTGACCAGCAGGCGGTTGAGCCTTACCGCGCCGGCCAAATGACGGGTTGGGAGGCGATTGATCGTGGAGCCCAGCCGATCAAGCTCTTTCTGCTCCGCTATGCGCGGGAGAAAGATCTGGCCCTGTTTACGGCGGCAGGCCAGATTCCGCGCCCCAACACGCCCGCCGATTTGCCCATGCGCGTGGTGGTTCCGGCTTACATTCTTTCGGAGCTGAAAGCCGGCTTCTCAATTGGCGCGGTGCTCTTTTTACCTTTTTTGTTGATCGACATGGTGACCGCGTCGATCACCACTTCCATCGGCATGTTTCAGTTGCCGCCGGTGGTGATCTCTACGCCCTTGAAGATTCTGCTGTTTGTGATGGTGGATGGCTGGAACCTGCTGGCCAACTCGCTGTTGAAAAGCTTCTAAGGAGGCCCGATGACGCCTGACCTGGTTGCCGAACTGCTGCGCCAGCTCATGAAAGAATCCATGATCCTGGCAGCGCCTGTGCTGATTGCCGCTGCCTTGTTGAGCTTCCTGCTAAGCCTGGTGCAGACGCTGACCAGCCTTCAGGAACAGTCGCTTACCAGTGTCCCGCGCCTGGCTGCTGTAGCGCTGATTCTCTTGGTGGGAATGCCATGGTTCCTGGGGCGCATGGCGGCTTATACCCGCATGTTGCTTGTCGATCTGCATCGCTACCTGGGGTGAGAAATCTGAAGGCTGAGAGCTAAACAACAATGGCCGATTGGACAACATTTCTAAGCGCAATGACGCTGGTCCTGGTCCGGGTCAGCGGGATGGTCGCCTTTGCGCCATTCTTCTCCTCCACGGCGCTTCCGATTCGCACCAAGGCGGTGTTTGTCGGAGCGGTTGCTTACCTGCTGGCGCCGCTGGTGGCCGCGCTCCCGCATGCGCAGGTGTCGATGGGCTTTTCGGCGCTGCTGGGTGAGCTAGCGGTGGGCCTGGTCTACGGCCTCACGCTTACGCTGCTGAACGAGATGATGCTGTTTGCCGGTCAGATCGCAGGCGTCCAGTTCAGCTTCTCGATGGTCAACCTGCTGGACCCGACATCCTCCATCCAGACGCCGCTGCTGGGCGACCTATTTCAACTGATGGGAACGCTGGTGGTAATCTGCGCCGGCCTGGACAGGATACTGCTTGCCTCGATGGTGCGCAGTTTCCGTGTGGCCCCGCTGGGCAGCTATGCTCTGGCGCCAACGACCGCGCTGGCCGTTGTTCGCGCGGCAGGAGGAATTTTTCTGGCCGCGATAGAACTGGCCGCGCCGGTGCTGGCGGCGACCATGCTGGTTGAGGTTGCCGTGGCGCTGTTGGGCAAACTTAGTCCGCAACTTCCGGTGATGAACCTTACCGTGCCACTGAAGACCCTCACCGGATTTGCGCTGCTGACCGGTTCGCTGGCCCTGTGGCCGCGGTTCATCGAGGCGCGTTTTGGTGGACTGCTGGATTTGGCCGAGCGGCTGATCTCCGCTCCGGGCGCCCTTTCGGCCCCGGGACTGAGAGGGTAACCCATGCCCGGAGAGCGCACCGAACAGGCAACGCAGCACCACCGCGAACAGGCGCGCAAAGAAGGCGACGTGCTGCATAGCCGTGAGCTCTCGGCTGCGGCGGGAACCCTGGCCGGTGTTCTGACCCTGGGCGCGCTGGGCAACCGCATGTTGATTTCCTGGCGGGACACTTTTGCTGCCTTTCTAGCTCTCGGAATGCCTGCGCGCTGGGAGCCGTCGGAAATCCAGCCAACGCTCTACGCCCTGCGTCGGCTGACGCTTGGTCTGCTCGGAGTTCCTGGCGTGGTGATGGCGGTGGTGGCAGCGGGCGCTCTTGGAGCGGGAATTCTGCAAACTGGCGGCGTGAATTTCTATGCCGGTGCGATTGGCTTCAAGCCGGACCGCATCAACCCGATCTCCAACATCAAAAACCTGTTTTCCCTGCGCGCCGCTTCTCGCCTCGCCAAGTCGCTGATTCCTGCCAGCATGCTGGCGGTCTTTGCTCTGCAGCGCATCGGCCGGCAACTGACCCTGCCCCCGTTTTCCACTGCGCGCCTGGAGATGCTGGGCTCAGACGTCTACGGCCTGCTGCTTGCCACCGCGTGGCTGCTCTTCGGCTGGTCGGCTATCGACTACCTGGTGGAGTGGCAGAGTCGCGAGTCGCGGTTGAAGATGAGCCGCGAAGACATGCGCGAGGAGATGAAGCAGACCGAGGGCAATCCGCAGATTCGGGGCCGCATCCGCAACCTGCAGCGGCAGGCGCGCCGCCGCAGGGTCAAGAACGACGTCGCGCATGCGGCCGTGGTGCTGGTCAACCCCACCCACTATGCCGTGGCTCTGGGCTTTGACTTCGGCACCATGGAGGCGCCGAAGGTGATGGCCAAGGGCCGCAATCTGCTGGCCGAGGAGATCAAGGCNNATCAAGGCCGAGGCCCGCTGGGCGGGTGTGCCGATTATCGAGAACCCGCCGCTGGCGCGTTCGCTCTACCGCTCGGTCGAGGTGGGCCAGCCGATTCCGGTGGATCTCTATGCCGCGATAGCCGCCATTCTCGCTTATCTCTATCGCCAGCGCGTGGAGGCGGAGCTACGCGATCGCCGCGCCCGTGAGACGGCTGCGCGAGCCAAGGTTCAGGAACAGGCGGCACGGAATAGTGGTGCGCCGCCGTCGAGAGGAAGAAACTCATGAGTACAAACGCTGTGGCCCTCGGCTCCATTCACGGCCAATCCCAATCGATCTGGCAGCGACTGCGAGAGGTGCTGCTGCCGCTGGCTGCCATCAGCGTGATCTTTGTGATGCTGGTTCCGCTGCCGGCCGCGGGTCTCGACTTTCTGCTGGCGCTCTCGATGGCTGCGTCGATTATTGTCTTCCTCTCCGCGGTGCAGATCCGGCGGGCAGTGGAACTGAGCGTCTTTCCCACCTTGTTGCTGCTGCTGACCCTCTTTCGCCTGGCCTTGAACATCGCCTCAAGCCGCCGCATTCTGCTGCACGGCTCGGAAGGCACCGCGGCAGCCGGGAAGGTCATCGAAGCCTTCGGCCAGTTCGTGGTCGGCGGTAATTATGTGGTCGGCTTCGTACTGTTTCTGGCTCTGATCGCGATTCAATTCTTAGTCGTTTCACATGGGGCGGTCCGCACCGCCGAAGTCACCGCTCGATTCACGCTCGATGCCTTGCCGGGCAAGCAGATGGCCATCGACGCGGACATGAACGCCGGCCTGATCGACGAAGCGGAGGCTCGCCGCCGGCGGCAGGGCATCGCGCGCGAAGCCGAGTTCTACGGCGCCATGGACGGGGCCGCACGCTTCAATCAGCGTGATTCGCTGGCCACTATCCTGATTACCGGCATCAACATCATCGCCGGCTTGCTGATCGGTACCCTGCAGCAGGGCATTGAACTGGGCGAGGCTGCGCGCACTTATACAGTTCTGACCGTAGGCGACGGTCTGGTCACTCTGATTCCGTCGTTGCTGGTATCCATTGCGGGAGGAATTACGCTGACCCGCGCCAACTCCGCCGGCATGCTGGGCGGAGAGATTAAGCAGCAGTTATTGGGCCGTCCGTCCACGCTCTACATGGCCAGCCTGGTTTCGGCTGCGATGTGCCTGATTCCGGGACTGCCGAAGTTCGCGTTCCTGGCTGTTGCCGGGGGGCTCTATTGGGGCGCACGTCGCGTCGCCGCCCATCCCCAGGCAGCTGCTCCCGTGGAGTCGGCAGCCGTCGAGAAAAAGAAGGCCGACCAGGCGCAGGGCTCCGACCTGGCCAACCTTCTGCGTCTTGAAGAGCTGACTCTGGAGATCGGATTTCAGTTGATTCCCCTGGTCGACGAGAAGCAGGGCGGGCAATTGCTGAGCCGGGTCCGTTCGCTGCGCCGCCATCTTTCGGCCGAGCTGGGCTTTCTGGTGCCGCCGGTGCATATCTCAGACAATCTCCGCCTGAGGCCGCGGGAATACCTGCTGTCGCTGCGCGGCCTGGAAGTTGGCCGCTGGCAGACCGAGGGGGCGATGCTGCTGGCTGTCTCGGGGGACCCTGGACGCAGGCCCCTGGCAGGCAAGGATGCCCGCGAGCCGGCATTTGGAGTCCCGGCTGTCTGGATTGCCCCTGCGCTTGAGGACCAGGCCATCGCTGCCGGCTACTCGGTGGTCGATGCAGTCACCGTAATTACGACCCATCTTGGGGAACTTGTGCGCAAGCACGCGTACGAGCTGCTGGGACGCGCGGAGACCAAGCGGCTGATGGACTCGCTCAACGAGAGCCATCCCAAGTTGCTGGAGGAACTGATGCCCAAGCTGCTCTCGCTGGGAGAGATCGAACGGGTGCTCGAGCAACTGCTGCGGGAGCGGGTTTCCATTCGGGACCTGGGCTCAATCCTCGAGGCGTTGCTCGAGACCGCGCCCGTGAACAAGGGCCTGGTGGCTCTGGTCGAGGCTACACGGCAGGCGCTGGGTCGAAGGCTGGTCCGGCCGCTGCTCGACGGCGAAGGCCAACTGCCGGTTCTGCTGCTCGAACCGGCGCTCGAAGAGGAGATTCTGATTACCCTGACGCCGGAGATCAGCCAGCGGCTTCTGTCTGCTTCCGGGACACCGGCGACACCGCTGGTTCGCCGCCTCGCCGATTCTTTGAGGCAACTTATCGGCACCAGTTCCGCTGCGGCCCTCCCCGTGCTCCTTTGCCCTAGTCCTGCCCGCTACCACGTGAAGCGTTGGCTGGAGCCGGTGTGGCCACGTCTGGCGGTGGTTGCCGCCGGAGAAATTCCTCCAGAAATACGTCTGCGGCCGGTAGGAACAGTGCGTTAAGTGTTGAGGGCTGGGAGCAGTTCGACGAAGGGACTTGAGATGGGAAGCGACAGCGTTGGAGCCGTTGGGAGCAAGCGGGGATTGGGCAGGAATGACGGGTATCCGCCCGCTGCCGCGGGAGCCCAGGTTCTCTCTGGCGAACAGGAGCGGGTTTTGCTCGAGCATCTGCCGATTGTGCGCTTCCTCGCGCGCCGCATTCACGAGCGCCTGCCGCAGCATGTGGACATCGAGGACCTGGTCTCTGCCGGAGTGGTGGGGCTGATGGATGCTTTCGCCAAGTTCGATCCCGGCAAGAAGGTGCAGTTCCGCAGCTATGCGCAGTTCCGCATCCGGGGAGCAATTCTGGACAGCCTGCGCACGCTCGACTGGAGCCCGCGCGAACTGCGCCGCAAGGGCCGCGCTGTCGAAGAGGCAATCCGGGTGCTGACGGCTCGGATGGGTCGCGCCCCCGGTGAAGCCGAAGTGGCGGCCGAGATGGCGCTGGGCCTGGATGAGTATCAGCAGTTGCTGGGGGATCTCAAGGGTCTGGAGATCGGCACGCTGCATGTGGAGCGCAATGAGGACTCCGGTGAGGAGCAGTTGGCCTACGTCCCGGGCAAGCCGGAGGAGGATCCGCTCTTTCGCTGCCTGCGGGGCGAGCTCGAAGAGCGGCTTACCGGCGCCATTGCCAACCTGCCCGACCGGGAACGCCTGGTAATGACCCTCTACTACTACGAAGAGATGACCATGCGGGAGATCGGGCTGGCGCTCGGGGTGGTCGAGTCGCGGGTCTCCCAGGTGCATGGTTCGGCGGTGGTGCACCTCAGGGCCGCACTCAAGGATCTGGCGGCGCACGGCGCGTTTGAGCGAAACTTGCCGCGCAAGGCGCAACCGCGGTGTTGAGGAAGCAGGCAGTTTTTCTGCCGGAAGAAGCGCAATGAACAGCGAGAGAGGTCGAGGAGGCCGCAATTGACGGAGAAGATGCTCAAGCAGGACGAGATTGACGCTCTCTTTGAGGCGGCAAGAACCTCAATCCCGGAAGCGTCGAGGCCGGAGGTGCGGGCGCGCGTAGTGCCTTATAACTTCTCCTCGGCCGGCCAGATCTCTACCGACCAGTTGCGTGCCATCAGCATGTTGAATGACCTCTTCGCCCGCAATCTGACCCACAATCTGGCTGCCTGGCTGCGCACCCGCTTCCAGGTGAACCTGGTTTCGGCGGAGCAGATTCAATTCAATGAATTCGTCCTGCGCATTCCGGAGATCAGCTATGTGGCGTCAGTGCGCCTGGAGCCGCTGGGGGCGCTCTCCGTTCTGCAACTCGATCTGGCCCTGGCGCCGCCGGTCATTGACCTGCTGCTGGGCGGCGACGGCAAGGACGGGCCGCTGCGCGAACTGACTGATATTGAGGAATCGATTCTGGGCAGCGTGGTTGAGATTATCTGCCGTGAGCTGACCGTGGCATGGCAGCCGGTGGGGCTGAGTTTCAATTTCGAGCGCCGCCAGATGCAGACCCAGGTGGCAAGAATTATGTCGGTTACCGAAAAGACCCTCTGCCTCAGTTTTGAGATTCGCATGCCGCACAGCGCGGGGCTGCTCAACCTGGCCTTTCCCGCGGTGGTGGCCAATACCATCCTGCGGCGGCTGACCTCGGACTGGAGCCGGCGTCGCCGCCACGGCGGGGAAACAAGGGAACGGATGGAGGCGGCGGCTCGGCGGATTCATTTTGGAGGTTCGCTGCAGCTTCCCACCTTCCGGCTGGCGGCCAGCGCCATTGAAAGTCTGGAGCCGGGCACAATCCTTCGCTTCGACCTTCCCGCCAACACGTCACCCGAGTGGCGAGTCGGCGGCCAGGCGCTCTCCCAGGCGCAGGCTATCCGCCAGGGCCCTCATCGCGCCGCGCGTATTGAACGCGCGTTCAATGAGGTGGAAGCATGAAAACGTACCTCGAGTGCTGGATCGGCGCAGCGGAGGCCCTCTTTTCGCAGGCCCTGGCGGGAGAACCCAAGCTGGTTGAGTCGCTACCCAAGCCACTTGCGGCGGGCTCTTTTGGCTTCGCAGCCACCGTTTCGGGAGAGGTGGAGGGACACTTTGCGGT
Source organism: Acidobacteriaceae bacterium (assembly GCA_003166055.1). The sequence continues at coordinate 21,552 of PMWR01000269.1, read as the reverse complement.
GCTCCTTGACGCCGGAATCCTGGAGTCGCCGCTGGTGGGCGAAGGAGTGGACCAGCGCGCCGGGTGGGGCGAACTGCTGCGCGAGGTGGCCGATGCCGCTGCCGGGGAATTGCTGGCCAAGACTGGGAAGAAATGCCGCGTCGAGAAATTCGAGGAGACGTCGTCCGAAAGCAAAGTATCGTTGGCCTTCCAGTTGAATGGCGGGGATCGCTCCTGGACGATTCTGGTCCTGGACGAGGTGCGCGCGCAAAAACCTGCGGCCAGGCCGGAAGCGATCAAACCGGCCGCGCCTCCCTCATCGCCGTCCGCTGCGGGCCCAAGTTCCATTCAAATCCCAGGGCCAGCCTCGAGCGCAGGCCTTGAACTGCTGCTCGATGTGGAGCTCGAGGCCACGCTTCGATTTGGCTGCCGCGAGATGCCGCTGGGCGAGATTCTCGACCTGGGACCTGGCGATGTGGTGCAACTGGACAGACACGTCAACGATCCCGTGGATCTGATTGTCGGGGACAAGATTGTGGCCCGTGGCGAGGTGGTGCTGATCAACGGGAACTTCGGTTTGCGGGTGACCGATGTGGCCTCGCCCAGGAAGCGGCTGGAGAGCATTCGATGCCTCTTCTGAACCGGAAGCAGGAAGGTGAAAGGTCGGCACCTGTTCGCGACCAGACCTCCGGCGCCCGGGGTCAAGAAGAACCGGTCCTCATGGCACACTCTTTGGACGGGGCAAGAGGCCTGTTCCAGGAACCGCGCAGGAGCCTGTTGGCAACCTGTGCCAATCCGGTCTGCGCTTCGGGCTGGCTGCATCTATGGCGCAGCCGCTCGACGCCCGTTTTTGAAGGCGGCTGGAACTGTTCGGCGTCCTGCACACGTGCCCGAGTGCAGGCCGCGGTGTGGCGGGAGATGGATGGCGCGAGCAGTGTGGAGGAGAGCCACCGCCATCGTATTCCGCTTGGCCTGACGATGCTTGAACAGGGGTGGATCACCGCAGGCCAGTTGCGCCAGGCGCTGGACGCTCAGAAAGAGGCTGGGGCGGGCCGGCTGGGCGTCTGGCTGGTCAGTAAACAGGGGGTAAGCGAGCAACTGGTGACCAGGGCGCTGGGATTGCAATGGAGTTGTCCGGTGTTGCCGGTCGAGTTCCATGAAGCCGAGGCGCTCACTGCGCTGGTTCCGCGCCTCTTTGTGGACGCCTTTGATGCTCTGCCGCTGCGCCTGGCAGCCGGCAAGCTGCTTTATCTGGGATTTGAAAACCGGCTGGATCCGGTGCTGGCCCTGGCCGTCAAGCGCATGACGGGGCTGCGTGTGGAGAGCGGCCTGGTGCCGGGATCGCTGTTTCGCGCCGCGCACACACGGATGTTGGGCGCGAAGTTTCCTCCGGTCGATCTGATCGAGGCCGCCTCGGAGACGGCGCTGGTCGACGTGCTGGCAAAGGCGGTGGAGCGGGTGCGGCCCGCCGAGTCGCGCCTGGTCAGGATCCACGACTGCCTGTGGCTGAGAATGTGGCTGCATAACCCATCGGGGCCGCTGCCCGCGATCAATTCGATTCAGGACATGATCTGTTCGAAGAGAACATAATGAAATCTGCCGCAACTGCGGACCTGCTTGGCGCGTCCGGGGTCCTTGCCCGTGGTGAGAGCGGGGAAGGAGGCGACTGTCTCTTGCGAGACCTAACCTCGAAGGCATGTTTTTTGCCTCGCTCATGGTTCGGCTGAAAGGGCCGATAAACACCAGAGCAGAGGAGCCTGGGCATGAGTGGAATTCGAACCCTGATCGTTGACGATTCCTCGGTAATGCGGAAGATCGTAGAGCGTTCCCTTCGTCAGGCCGGCCTGGATCTGGTGATGGTGCACGAGGCCGGCAGCGGTACTGAAGGGCTGGACCTGTTGAAGAACAAGGAAGTGGATCTGATTCTCTCAGACATCAACATGCCTTCGATGGACGGACTGGAATTCCTGCGCCAGCTTCGGGCGCAGAATCTCGCTCCCGGCGTTCCGGTGGTAATGATTACCACCGAATCGAGCGAGGAGCATGTGAAGCAGGCCATTCTGTCGGGGGCGCAGGGATATATCCGCAAGCCGTTCACGGCCGAACAGGTGAAGGAGCGGGTGCTGCCGTTGATCCATGCGGCGTAGCCGGGAGGCATTCCCATGCTTTTGAACGGGGTGCGGGCAGCCGCCATCGCGCGAGCGAGCGCAAGCGGCATCAACGGAATGGAGCGTAAGATGGCGGTCTCGTTGCGTCAATCCGTGCAGCAGGTTTCCGATCCGCGGAACCTGGATGCGAGCGTGGAAGAGGTCTTTCATCTGATGCTGGGAGTCAACTGTCAGCGTTTCGACGGGCCGATTGAAACCGGACCGGAGTCGGTCACAGCGGTGGTTGGTTTCGGCGGTCTTCTCAGCGGGGCGTGTGTCTTCCGCACGAGCGGCCCCGCAGCCATGAAGATTGCCGCGCGCATGACGGGCATGGAGTTTGACGAGATCGACGACACCGTCAAGGACGGGATCGGCGAAATCTGCAACATGCTGGCCGGAGGGTGGAAGGGCAAGGTTCCGGATCTGGCGGCGAACTGTGGCTTGTCGGTGCCGGCGGTCATTACGGGCCGGGATTACAGACTGCATGTGCAGGCTCCTGAATTCCAACTCCACCACGGGTACCGATTCGAGGATGCCGGCTTTGAAGTAACCATCATCTGCGACGGAATTCAATAATCTTCGGCAAGGTGTGGGTCGGCGGCGCAAAAAATGGAGGGAATGCGAGCGGCCAGCCGCGGGCACAGTGTATTTGCTCCCGCCCTATCGATTCCACGTTGCCTGAACGACCCACCTCCTTTTCATGATTATGCTCTAATCCTTCCACCCGCCCTTTCGGTCCTTCACCTGCACTTCTCTTACCGCGATAGGAGGAGCGCCGATGGATAGCGGATACTATGCAGCGATGACCGGGCTAATCGCGCGCACCCAGGCGTTGGATATCGCAGCCACCAACCTGGCTAATGCACAGACTCCCGGATACCGCTCCGAGCAGGAGTACTTCCGCTCGGCGCTGATGGGCCCCGATGCCGCGGACTCACAGCTGGGGCGGACGGTGAACAACTTCGGCCTTTTGGGCGGCGACCGGCTCAACCTTGAACAGGGCTCGCTCGACCCAACCGGGAATCCACTCGACCTGGCCATTGAAGGGGAAGGCTTCTTTCAGATTCAGACGCGCAACGGTCTGCGCTACACCCGCGATGGCAGCTTTCACCGGGCTCCGGGAGGCCTGATGGTGACGGCCGGGGGCGATCCCGTGTTGTCCACGGCCGGTCAGCCAATTCCGGTTCCTCCAGGACAGATCACGGTGGGTGTGGATGGCGTCCTTTCGGCCGCGGGGGGCGTCGTGGCGACGGTGGGCGTCTTCTCGTTTCCTGCTGGAACACAACTGACTGCCGAGGGAACCAACCGCTATGTGGCGCCCGATCAGGCGACGGTTTCAGTTTCGAAGGCTGCGACAATTCACGAAGGTGCGCTCGAGACCGCCAACCAGGGCGTGATCCCAGGGACCTTGAATCTGATTCTCGTTCAACGCGAGGCGGAGATGATGCAAAAGGCGCTCACCATCTTCCATACGGACTTTAACAAATTTGCTACCGAGGACCTGCCCCGTGTCTGAAAAACAGTGGTCAATGATCAGTTGTCAGTGGTCAGAAGCGATCCTCCGTCTGGACGAGAGTGGAAGCGGGAAAAGCGCCGTCGCAGGCTGTTCACTGACAACTGACCACTTAGAACTGACAACTGGCGACTGAAAGGAGCCACAATGATTCGAGCTTTGTACACGGCTGCCAGCGGCATGAGCGCGCAGCAGTTGAACCTGGACACCATCGCAAACAACCTGGCCAACTCTTCGACCACCGGATTCCGTCAGTTGCGCCTGGAGTTTCAGGACATGGTCTACCAGAACCTGGTAACGCCGGGCGCGGCGCAGAGCCAGTCCACGGTCTCGGCCGGTCTGCAGATCGGGTTGGGCACCAAATCGGCGGCCACCGAAGTCATCATGACCCAGGGTTCGCTGAACCAGACCTCCAACCCGTTGGATGTGGCTATTGAAGGAACCGGCTTTTTTCAGGTTCAGCGGCCCGATGGGACCATCGCGTATACCCGCGCGGGACAGTTTCAGCTCAACAACCAGGGGACCCTGGTCACCACGGATGGCGACCCGGTGATTCCGACCATCACCATTCCCTCCAATGCGACTGCGGTCACCATCACGCAGTATGGCGTGGTCAACGCAACCCTGGCAGGTCAGCAGAATCCTTCGCAACTGGGCCAATTGCAACTGGCCACGTTTCCCAACCCAGGGGGCCTCGAGAGTATGGGCTCCAACCTGCTCCAAACCACACTTAGCTCAGGGGACCCGGTATTGGGCAATCCCGGCGGCACCGAGGGACTGGGCACGCTGCAGCAAGGCTACCTCGAGAACTCGAATGTCGACGTGGTGACCATGTTTGTCCAGATGGTTCTAGCCCAGCGAGCCTACGAATCGAACTCAAAAGTCATTAAAGCCGCGGACGATATGTACTCTCAGGTCAATAACATGACCCGGTAAAGTCCAACTTTCGGCTGAAGAGATGGATGCGACCCAATCGGGCCGGGAATCAGGCTGGAAGAACAGGCAGCGGAGATGGGATCGGATGCACACCGGACCGAAGATGCGGAGAGGAATGGCGCTGGTAGCTCTGGCAATCGCGCCGATGATCCAGGGTCGGACTGCGGCCGCGCAGGCCTCGGCTCCCGAGGCCGAGAGAGTGCTTCATTCCAACGGGCAAGCTTCCATCCCTCCGGGCGATCTCACCGAGATTGTCCGTGAGATCGACGATCCGCACAATGGAGCGCGCTGGTTGCTCATGCGCAATCCCGATCACCCCGGCGGCCCGGGCCTCCTGGTGATGGTCCCTCATGCCCGCTCCGCAAACCAGCAGCGGCTGACGGGAGGACCGCTGCCCAGCCCCGTTGCGGAGCCTCTCCAACCCGTGATTCGTGCTGGGGAGCGGCTTGTTGTCGAGGAGAGCTCGCCCGTGGTTGAGGCGCGCCTGGAGGGGGTGTCGCTTGGTCCTGCGGTCATCGGTTCGCCGTTGGATGTGCGCCTGAAGATCGGCGGAAAAGTGATGCGAGCCGTGGCTCTCGGGGCGGGCCGCGCGGCTCTTCAAGCGGAAGCGGGGGTGCGGCCGTGAGATTGAGGCTGTCGAGTTCAATTCTGCTTTGCTCGATCCTTGTGTTCCATGGGCCGCACGCGCTGGACGCCCAGACCAAGAAACATATTCCGTTATTGCCGGCCGCCAAGCCGACGCCGCCCGAAGCGGCGCTCCGTACCTACATTGAAAAGGTTCGGGCGCAGCAGGCGGCGGAGGTCCGGACAGCGGGCTCGATCTGGAGCCCGGAGGGCAGGTTGGTGCGATTCGGCACCGATGCCAAAGCAGTCCGTCTGCACGATGTGCTTTCGATTGTGGTCACGGAAAGCCTGGCAGCTTCGACCGACGGTCAGGTCAAGAACTCCAGGGCATCGAATGCAAACTCCGGGCTGACCTCCTTGTTTGGAGCGTTGAAGTCGTCGAACGCTCTGCAAAACCTAATCGGAATGACCGCTTCATCCGGATTAACGGCGCAGGGGCAGAGCACGACAAACTCCAGCCTGGCTACCACGTTTGGCGGCGAAGTGGTTGACGTGCTTCCCAACGGGATGCTGGTGGTGCAGGCCACCAGGCAGCTGACCTTCTCGCAGCAGACGCAGCTGATCAAGCTGCGCGGTTTGGTGCGACCGGAAGACGTCAGTGCGCAGAACCAGGTGCTGTCAACGGCGATGACGGATCTTGAACTGGAAGTGACGGGCAAGGGAATTGTCAACGACTCCACATACCGGCAGAACCCGCTGGTGCGCTTCCTGGAGAAGCTGCTGATTTTCTAGAAGCAGGGAACAGGGACTAGGGAACAGGGAATAGGGAAGCCGATGCTCATCACACGAGTCATGGCGGGCAAGAGAAATCAGCAAATGCACGGCTGTTGGTTGGCTCGGGGATTCACCCTTGCGTGTTTCGGATTTCTCGTTCTGACACTGGTACACGCCGAACCGGCGGCACAATTGGCGCGCATCAAGGATGTGGCGACCATCGAGGGCATTCGCGACAACCAGCTGGTCGGTTACGGATTGGTGGTGGGCCTGCGTGGAACCGGGGACAGTTCGCAGACAGTGTTTCCGGCGCAGACCCTGATTTCGGCGCTTGAGCGAATGGGCATTACCGTGCCGCAAACCGGTTCGAACAGCGCCAGCAACATGCAGGTGAAGAACATGGCAGCGGTCTTCGTAGTGGCCACGCTGCCGCCCTTCAGCAGGCCGGGCTACAAATTGGATATCACGGCCTCCTCGGCCGGAGATGCGCGGTCGCTGGAAGGAGGGATTTTGCTGATGACACCTCTCTACGGCCCTGACGGACAGATTTACGCACAAGCCCAGGGGGCGCTGGTTCTCGGGGGCTATGTGGCGGCATCGGGAGGCAACAGCAAACAGCTCAACCACCCGACCACAGCGCGTATTCCAGGCGGAGCGCTTGTGGAGCGGCTGGTTCCGTTCGACCTGAAGCAGATGCGCTTGGTGAGCGTGCTGCTCAACGACGCCGATTTTCATACCGCCGAACGGATGGCTGCGGCGATCGATGAAGCGCTGGGCGCTGCGCGGGCGCATGCGGTTGACAGCCGCAGGGTGGAGATTGCCGCGGCGCCGGACGAAGACGTGGCGGCTCTGCTCGACCGCATCGAAGCGGTCGAAGTCGAGGTGTTTCCAAGGGCCCGCGTGGTGGTGAACGAGCGCACCGGCACGGTCGTGATTGGCGGGACTGTTCGTTTGCAGCCGGTCTCTATCCTGCATGGAGGGCTGAGCGTAAATGTGATCTCCGAACCACTTGTCTCACAGCCCAGCCCCGGCTCGGCAGGTACCACGCAAGTGGTACAGCAGACCACCATTCAGGCCCAGGACAAGCCGGTGAACCGCATCGATCTGAAAGAAGGCGCAACGGTGGAGGATCTGGTGCAGGAATTGCAACGTACAGGGGCGGGAGCACGGGATGTGATCTCGATCCTGCAGGCCATGAAGGAAGCCGGTGCGCTTGAGGCCGATCTCGAAGTCCTGTGATGGAAGTGCTTTGATGGAGACACTTGGGATGCATACGATAGCTGCAACGGCGGCGGAAGCGGGTTCGGGTAGTTCAGTAGCGTCGCAGCCCAGGCTGGTGCGTGCGGCCAATGAGTTTGAGGCACAGATGATGAAGGAGTTGTTGAAGCCATTGACCTCAGGCAGCACGCTTACCGGCGAAGATGATGATTCGAGTTCCGGCTCCGGCGGAGCGCTGGGGGAGTTCGCGTCGGAATCTTTGGCGCGCGGGTTGAGCGAACACGGCGGTTTTGGGGTCGCCAATCGCATCGTGCGAGAGCTTTCCCATCCTGGGAGCGCGAGCGGGGCACCAGGAGTAACCGGGAAATTGCACGGAGATACCGTCATAAGAGGGGATCAATGACTAAAGTGATTAGCCGCTACGCCGATGCAACCGGCAAGGAGCAATGTTCATGGACATTCGAACCAGTTTGGACGGACTAAAATCGCTTTTGGGCGTCACGCCGCCAGAAACGGCTACAACGCAGCCAAAGAGCAATCCGGCAACCACGGGCTCTGGTCTAACCAGCGACCGGGCAACATTCAGCTCTGCCGGGAGCGAGGTTTCGCTCACGGCAGCGGAGCCCGAAGTGCGCGCCGACAAGGTAGCGAGCATTCAGGCTGCAATAGCGGCGGGAACCTACAATGTGCCGGCCTCGGCGGTGGCGTCGAAAGTGGTGGACAGCATGATGGGCGGCGAGTCCTAGGACGGAAAGAAAGTTGACCAATGGCTATCGAAGCCAACCCGGAGGGAACGAATGGAGAGCTGGGCATGGAGCGGGTTGCGGCGGCCTTGCTTGAGACAGGCGAGGAACGTCCTGTGTTGAGGGAGATTGTGGTTGAGGCCTCGAAGGCGCTTGCCCGTCTGGATGCCAACCGGCTCGAGGAACTGGCTCGATCGTGCGAGGCGCTGAATCGAGATCTGCCTCAAGGGAATCCGGAGATTCGCGCCAATCTTGCCCGCCAGGCAAATGAGTCTGTGGCTGAGATGGCGGTCTTTGGCCGGGTCTTGGAAGCAACGCGGGCGAATTTGAACGTCATGCAACGTCTGCGCGATTTGCGGGCGGGACGCCTGGAGTACGGCGAAATGCCGGCGCAGGGATGGGTGCGGACGGAGAGCGGTCATGGGGACAATTAACTCCGCATTCTCGCTCATATCGGGCGCCCTGGATGCCGACCAGGCGGCACTCAGCATCATCGCCAACAACGTCGCCAATGCCAACACCCCCGGTTACACCCAGGAGACGCCCAACTGGAAGCAGAACCAGCCGCTCGAAATCAACGGAGTGAGGTATGGCGATGGGGTGACGGAGGCGGGCGCCACTTCGCTCCGGGATAGCGTGCTGGAGGAGCGGCTGGATCAGCAACAGCAGTTGGCCTCGGCCTCGGGTGCGCGATTGACGGCGCTCAACAGCGTCCAGGCGCTGTTTACGCCGGATTCGGGCTCGACCAGTTCAACGGCAGGCGACATTGGCAGCGACCTGACCGGCTTCTTCAATTCCTTTTCGTCATTGGAGGCCAATCCGACTGACAACGCCTTGCGTCAGCAGGTGCTTTCTTCGGCCACAACCCTGGCCGGCGATGTGTCCAACGCAGCGGCCAGCTTGAATTCTCAAAGGTCGGCCCTGGATCAGGAGGCGTCCGGCGTGACCAGCCAGATGAACTCGCTGACCTCAGCCATCTCGCAGCTGAACCTGCAGATTCAGTCAACATCGCCCGATGCCGATGGAGGAACGCTCGAAGACCAGCGCGACGAGGATATCAGCCAACTTTCGCAGCTCATCGGGATCAACCAGGTTCCGAGCGAGAACAACGGCCTTTCGATCACCACGACCTCGGGCCAGTTGCTGGTTGCCGATGGGACCGACTTCCAACTGACGACCGGGTCGGTGGGCGGCGTGACGGACTTCTTTCTGGGTGGTTCGGATATTACAAAGCAATTGATGAGCGGAGGAGGTCAGTTGGGAGGGTATCTCACGGCGCGCGACAGCGATATTCCCACAGCGCTCACTTCTCTCGATCAATTGGCCTACAGCGTCTCCACCTCGGTCAACACGCTCAACAATAATGGCACCGATCTGGATGGAGTGACGGGGACCGCGAACAGCCCTCTCTACATCTTCAAGGAGCCCGCGACGGTTGCCGGCAGCGCTGCCAACATGGCCGTGGTCATGACCGATCCCAACCAGATTGCGGCTGCCGGACAGGGTGACGGAACCGGCGATAACTCCAATGCAACCGCGATGGCGAAGCTGACAAAAACAACATCGACTACTATCAACAACCAGACGCCGACCGACTTCTATTCGAGCTTTGTCTCGGCATTAGGCGCGACGGTTTCCGGGGTGCAGTCGGAGAACACCGCGCAGAACGCTTCCGTTACGCAATTGCAGACCCAGAACAATGCTCTTTCAAGCGTCAACCTGAACGATGAAGCCGCAGCCATGTCTACCTTGCAGAGCAGCTATCAGGCGGCATCGCAGGTCTTTACGATGTTGAACACAATCATGGCCGCGGCGATGAATCTTGGAGATCAAACGACGGTTGCCTGAGCGTGAACGCGCGGGCGTTTGGAAGACGCGGAACGAAAGGCCGATGAGGGCAGGGAGGAACCGAATGCGGGTGGATCCAAGTTATGTTTCGAATCTGGTCGGCTCGCTCGATCAGGCTCAGCTGAACGAACAGCAGTTGACGGCCGAGCTGTCGAGCGGCGTGAGCTTCAACTCGCTCAGCCAGAATCCGGTTGGCTCGGGTGAGAATGTGATTCTGCTCAATCAGATTCAGCAGGACGACTCCTTCACGCAGTCCTCAAGCTTGGTTACGGGTCAGTTGCAGGTAGCCGACTCGACACTGGGTTCCGTGGTTTCTCAACTTACGCAGGCCATTTCACTGGCAACCAGCGCCAACAACGGCACCATGAACGCGAGCGATGTCCAATCGATCGGCAGCCAGATTTCCGGCATCCTCAATGAGGTGCAATCGCTGGCCAACACCAATTATCAGGGCCAGTACATTTTTGCAGGCGGACAGACTTCCACCACTCCTTTCACAACATCGATGGGCACCTCGCCGGGCGTCACGACCTATAGCGGCGATGAAGACGTGAACTATCTTGATACGCCGGACGGCCAGAAAATCCAGTTGAACGTGCCGGGGAACCAGATTTTCTCAGGCAGCGGATCCAACAGCGTGTTTGGCGCCCTGAATGGCCTGGTTGCCGATTACTCGAGCGGTACGGTCAACACCAGCCAGGCGGTGAGCGATACCGAGGCGCTCAGCACGGCTCTGAACTACGTCTCGCAACAACGTGTCACCATCGATAACTCCATTTCGCAGGCTTCCGCGGCCTCCGATGCCGTAACCGGCGACCAAGCGCAGTCGACGACCGCGCAGACCAATCTGATGCAGGCCGATGTGGCGCAGGTTTCTACGCAGCTTTCTCTCGCGGAAACCCAGCAGACCGCCCTTGAAGACGTGATCTCGGAACTGGATTCGGCCTCCAACAGCCTGTTCAGCAAAATTCAACCGTAAGGCTTGGGAAATTCGGAGAATAAAAGATCATCCGTGAGGATCGTTTGCGCCGCACACGCTCGCCCCACACGCTCATCGATCGGCCGTTTCCTGAGGAGATAACCACCACCTTGGCGAATGCCGCGCCGAAGCAGTAACCGTCTATACTTGAAGCGGAAGGACAGACCTTGTTTGCTCCCATTCGTTTCTTATGGAATGCGACCCGCGGGCACCGGCTTGCCCCGTGGCGAAGCGAGTATCTTCGCTGGCGAGTTGAGACTTACTCAGGCATGCGAGCTGAGACGCTGACAACGCGGAAGATTCTGGGGTTTGTGTGGATCTCTCGTTGGGAGCTGTTGAGCTTTCTCGCCTGGACCGGCCGTCTGGAACGTGAGGCGCGCAAGCGCACATGAACAGAATTCAATACGGAGACTTCAAGCGAGTGTCCCGACCAATGCGAAAGACAGCAATTTGCGCTGCGTTTCTCGCGACTGCCGCACTTGCCGGCGCGCAACAGATGCCTCCAGCCGAACCTCCTCTGCCCATGCCTTCGGCGCAATCGAACACGCCGACCATCCGCGTGACCACACAGGAAGTGCTTGTGCCCACCCTGGTTGTCAAGCGTGGCGGCGGAATCATCTACGGCCTCAAGCAGGGGGACTTCGTGTTGGAAGACAACGGAGTGCCACAGAAGCTTCGCGTGCAGGAAGAGATGGACACTGCGCCGGTCTCGCTGGTGGTGGCCGTGGAGCAGGGCGGGGTGAGCGTACTGGAGTTCGACAAGATAGCGAAGCTTGGCCCGCTGCTCGATCTCTTTCTTGCGGACGGTAGAAGCCAGGCAGCACTGGTTGGCTTCGACTCGACGCCGCATCTCATTCACGACTTCACTCACACCAGTGACGACCTGAACGACGCCCTCAAGCACATGGAGCCGGGCAACGGCGGCGACGCAATCCTGGATACGGTGAGTTATGCCGTCGATCTGCTAGAGTCGCAGCCAAAGGAATATCGCCGTGTGCTGCTGCTCATCACGGAGCCGCGCGACCACGGCAGCAAGCACACCAAGCCGGAAATGCTGATAAAGAAGATTGGCCGATCCGACATACTGGTGCTGAGCGTGGCGTTTTCGCCATCGCGTGCCGAGTTCCTCCACGACGTGACCGACTCGGGCGACAACCGGGCGATGAATCTGATGTCACCGTTGATCATGGCCGTGCAAGCCTTCAAGAAGAATGTGGCCAAGGAGGTCGCGTCGATGAGCGGCGGGGAGTACACAACGTTCACCGGCGACAAAAAGTTTGAGGGGCGGGTGGTGGAATCGGCCAGGGATACGCGCAACCGCTATCTGATCAGCTTCAGTCCATCCAACCCGACCCCCGGTCTGCATACGATCAAAGTCCGCACCGCGCAGGATTACGGAGCCCGGATCGTGGCGCGGGCCAACTACTGGGTGACGGCGGGACCATAAAGAGTAGCTTTCGCGGAGAGTGGGATTCAGATCGCACTATAGACCATTGCAGATTAAAGAAATTAGAAGTCGCTTCGGCAAAATACCCCAAATGGTACCCCCTTCGAGAATTGACTAGGGTCTCATTGCCGATGCGTAAAGGCGATACCATCAGTGAGCTTATGCGCCTTGTGGCTGTGTTGAGGCCGCCTGGATTAGCGAACCTTCTTTTTACCTCAAGTGAATTCCCTATCCAATTGATTTCATCGATAACGCACAGGAAAAAGCAAATTAAGGTGAATCCGGCTCGTCAGGATCGCAGGTATCTGTCTGGCCACTTTTGGCCGATAAGGCCATCTTGCATGACAACGGGTAGGCTGAAGGACAACGGCCGAGCACGCTGGGTACTTTGCTCGCCATAAGCCGGCTCAGGCATAGTCCAGACACTCCGACGGACACTGTGACTTCCAGTCAGTTACTCCTCTTTCCAAACCCGATAAAACCTGACCTCCAGCACGCGTAGTGTGCGATTTGTGTGGCCACTTCCCGCCAGGAGGTATTCTTGATCAGGAAAGCGGGACAAATCATCACGCGGGTTTCGAGCACTTGGCTCGTCCATGTGTCACTTGGCCGCGATCCGGAAACCGGAACGCGGAAGTGTCGCAACAAGACCATTCGCGGTTCTTTCCGCGCATCACAGACCAACCTGAAAGCAAAGCCCCATGAAGGAAACATCGGGAGCATTGCGCCCGCGGCGGCGCTCCGGCTTGGTTCATTTCTGGACCAGTGGCTTGTAACGACAGCTAAGCCAAGACTGCGGCCCAAGACCTACACAGACGCAGAAGCGCCGCCGCACTTTTGGATGGCGACCTCAGTCCAATGCGCCGATCCATCACGGTTGCCGCCCCTTTCGAGTTCTGGGCTTCCTCATGGGTAATTCAGGATAATCCCGTGCGACGTCCCTTAAGAGAGCAACTCTTCTTATGAAGGATAAGAAACAGTTGAGCAACCCTATTGTGCTATTGTGCTATCAAAGGACATGAGGCTTCTGCGGTATTGCCGCTCCTGGCAACCTGCAAACTTTCCCTTGTCAAGACCTCACATCGGGCCCGGTGACTGTGCATCTTTTGGGAAAAAGTCGGCGATCTGTTTTCCTTAGGATCCTCGCGTCCCTGGGACTGGCTATCTGCGTCTTCTCCTGGGGGTTGCAATATAAGCTTTCCCTTTATGACCCACCGCAGGCCGCATCTCATCAAATCCCGAGTGCCAAGCTAATTTCCAAGAATGAGCAATCGAGAGCAACGGACAGCCCGAGGGTAGTTCGGACAAGGACCTCGGCCAAGGTTATCTATAGCGCTCCGACAGGCATTTTCCTGATTTTGTTGTTACTCCCCAGTTTCTTGATCCTGCAAGTATCAGGCAAAAGGCAGAAGTGTGTGAATGGCTTGTGGCATCCACGCCATGTCTTCTTGAACATCCCCTTTGTCCGCCCTCCTCCCGTTCTCGTCTAGCGACTCCCCCATGTTGAAGACTGCAGCATTCGGCCTCGATTGACAGGCGGGCTGTATGGCATTCACGTTTTCGGTGAATGTTCCAACCCTTTGTGGACCTAACAGTCAATACTCATTCAGGGGTGCATTCGAAATATGCGAAAGCGATCCTCATTAATCTTTGTCGCAGGAATGTCGCTGCCTCTTCTTGCCAGCTTCATCGCGTGCAAACCCGGTGATCAGCATTCAGGCGCGCATGCCGCGGAGATTCCATCGGCGAAAGTAGCTGCGGCGATGCGGGGAGATATTGCACACACCTTAAGCCTCGCCGGGCAATTCCAGCCCTATCAGGTCGTAGATGTTCATCCGAAAGTCACTGGCTTCATGGTGAAGATCAACGTCGATATCGGTGACAAGGTGCGGAAGGGCGAGACGCTGGCGGTATTGGAAGTGCCGGAGTTGAAGGCTCAGTTGAAGGGCACTGTCTTCGAAATGCAGGGGGCAAAGGACGATCTGCTCCGCGCGCAGCATGAGATCAAGCGCGCAGAGGCCATCCATTCGGCGTTGCATGCGGACTATGAGAGATTGCTTGAGACATCAAAGGCACAACCTGGCTTGATTGCGCAGCAGGAACTGGATGATGCGCAGAGCAAGGATCTGTCTTCGGAGTCGCAGGTGGACGCGGCCAAGGCCGCCGCGGCGGCTGCGCAGCAGCACGCAGAGGTTGCCCATACGGACAACGACCGCGTGCAGGCGATTCAGAACTACACGAATGTAGTGGCGCCGCTGGACGGGGTGATCGTTTGGCGTTATGCCGATACCGGCGCGCTTATCCAGAGCGGCACCAACTCAAATGAACAGGACATTCCCATCGTCAGACTCTCGCAGAGCGGCCTATTGCGGCTACGCATGCCGATCCCGGAGAACGATATTCAGTTTGTCCATATCGGCGACCCGATGCAGGTTCGCGTCGATGCCATTGGCCGTTCTTTCACGGGGAAGATCGTGCGATTCACACGCGACGTGAACTTTGAAACGCGGACAATGGAGACGGAAATCGATGTTGAGAACCAGGATCTTTCCATCTCGCCAGGTATGTACGCCAATACTGAAATGCAACTCGCGCGTGCGTCGAACGTAACCACCATTCCGGTCGAGGCGCTGGTGTTGAAAGGAAATCGGGAAGCGGTTTACTCGTTGGATGCGAGTAATCGGATTCACATCCGGACTGTAGACGTCGGTCTTCAGGGATCGAAGCTCGCGGAAATCAAGAGTGGCCTCAAACCTGGCGATCGGGTGGTTCTGGGAGGTCAGGAAAACTACACCGAAGGCGAACAGGTATCTCCGATCCNNGAAGGGAACAGCGGAGGAGCAAAGTAATGCCGAAGTTTGCTCTCAGATATCCGTTCTTCATCATCATGCTGTGCCTGATGGTCTCGCTTGTGGGAGTGGTCAACACCGTTCGCATGCCCGTCGATCTATTTCCCAAGATCGATATGCCCGTTGTTGTAGTGGCAACCTTCTACAACGGGATGCCGCCGCAACAAATCGAAGCCGACATTACGAACACCTTTGAACGCTTCTTTACGCTGGGCGCCAATATCGACCACAGCGAATCGCGCTCTCTGACGGGCGTGAGCCTCATCAAGATCTACTTCAAGCCAGGTACGGATCCTAATTCAGCTTTGAGCAACATTGCCAACCTGGCCATGGCAGACTTGCGACGTCTTCCGCCGGGGACGTTGCCCCCGGTGGTGCTTGGCATGGATGCGTCGACGCAGCCAGTATGCCTGGTGACCTTGAAAGGGCAGGGGCTCAACGAGACGAACCTGAAGGACATGGCGCAGTTCCAGGTGCGCAATCAGATATCGAATGTCCAGGGCGCCTCGGTTCCGCAGCCCTATGGAGGGACCTACCGTCAGATTCAGGTATATGTGGATCCGGTAAAGATGGAGGCACGTAATCTAAGCCTCAATGATGTGGTGGAGTCAGTCAACAGCTCGAATCTTATCCTTCCCGCCGGCGACGTGCGCATCGGTTCAAAGGACTTCAACATCTACGCGAACAGCCAGTTTCCGGATGCAACCTCAATGAACGAAATGCCACTCAAATCAGTGGGCAACGCCTCGGTGCTGGTGGGGGACATCGGCAAGGCAGAGGACTCGGGCGCGCTGCAGTACAACATCGTGCGCATCGACGGTCAGCGCTCTGTCTACATACCAGTCTTCAAGCAAGGCGGCAACAGCAACACGATCACCATTGTCGATGGGATGAAGACCGCCATTAAGCATCTGGTTGACATCCCGGCCTCTCTGAAAACAGCAGTGGTCTTCGACCAATCCATCTTTGTAAAACTCGCCATCAAGAATCTGGTCAAGGAAGCGAGCATCGGCCTGGTGCTCACAGGCATCATGATTTTGGTTTTCCTTGGCAGCCCGCGAGCAACGTTCGCGGTCCTTCTGTCGATTCCGCTTTCAGCGCTTGTATGCCTGCTGCTGACCAGTGCCATGGGCGGCTCGATCAACACTATGATTCTGGGTGGACTGGCCCTCGCATTCTCGCGACTGATCGACGACTCGGTTGTGGTGCTGGAGAATATATTCCGCTACATGGAATTGGGATTTCCACCGCGAGAA
The DNA here is from genome assembly GCA_003166055.1 of Acidobacteriaceae bacterium. Next base: position 5,299 of record PMWR01000269.1, on the reverse strand, counting down.
GCGGCGGAAAAGGGAGGCATGGAGGTATCGCTTGCGGTTCTTGCAGCAACCTCGACAACCTCCATCGTGTTTTTTCCCGTGAGCTTTCTCTCCGGCATCAGCAAGTACATTTTTACGCCGCTCGCGCTGGGAGTTGTCCTTTCGATCTTCGCTTCGTACTTCTTCGCAATGACAGTTGTACCTCTCTACTGCGCTAACTTCATCCGTTTGCGAGATGAGGAGACGCAAGGGAGAGGCAACAGGCCAGAATTCTTTGCCCGATTCGAGCGCAAGTTCAACGAGAAGTTTCAAAGCTTGCTCACATGGTATGAAGGCCTTGCCAAACGAGCAATGCGACGCCCAGGCTTCACGGCTGCCGCGATTTTGGGCGGCGTTGCGCTCACAATGCTTGTGCTGTTCCCGTTCCTTGGACGCGCCTACTTTCCGCGCACAGATCCCGGCCAATTCGTTATCGATGTACGGATGCCCAGCGGCACGCGGCTTGAAGTCAGCAACGATGACATCGCTAAGGTTGAGACCATCATTCGCAGCGTCGTCAAACCGTCCGATCTGGATATGGTCGTATCCAACATAGGCGTCTACCCTGACCTCTCCGCCATCTATACGACTAACGCCTCGATGAATACCGCCTTCGTGCAGGTCAGTCTGAAAGAGGACCATGGCATTGCCAGCTACGAATATATGCGGCGTGTGCGGAAGAAACTCTCCGCCGAGATGCCGGAGCTTGTCACTTACTTCCAGGCGGGTGGCCTGGTGGATAGCGTAATCAATCAGGGCCTGCCGGCACCGATCGACATCCAGGTTAGTTCGATGGATATCGATGGAGCTTACGCACTTGCAAAAGATCTTTCCCAGAGAATCAAGGCGATGCCGAACGTGAGTGGCGTTTATATTCCGCAGGATATTGACTACCCAGGCATTGCCCTGAACATCGACCGTGAGAAGGCCAACCTGATCGGCCTTTCCGCCAAGGACGTGGTGCAAAACGTAATTACCGCCATGACATCCGATGGCATGGTCGCCCCCAGTTACTGGATCGATCCAAAGAGCGGCAACAACTATATGGTGACGGTTCAGTACGCGAACAACTTGATCAACGACATGTCGATGCAGGATTTCGATAATATCCCTCTCCGTGGCGTTCATCCAGCTGGATATAGCCCATTGCAGCTGGCTCGCCAAGCCTCCAGCGATTCGCATGAGTTCTGGAGAGGCAACCACTCTGCCGGGTACACGCCGCTGAGCTCGGTTGCGAGTATCAGGCAGATCACGACTCCTACGGAAGTCGACCATTACCAGATTCGACGTGTGATTGACATCTATGTCGCGACAAAGACTGAGGCGCTGCAAGGGGTGGGCGGAGATATAAAAAAGCTGCTGGCGAATACCAGGACCGACAAGAATACAGTCCTGAACCTGCGAGGCGCAGTGGTCAGCATGAACCGTTCGTTTACGGAGTTTGGCCTGGGGCTCATTGTATCTGTGCTGATGGTCTACCTGATCCTTATGGCCCAGTTCAGGTCTTTCATCGATCCATTCATCATTTTGATGGCCATTCCACCTGGACTTGCTGGGGTTGTGATCATCCTTTTGGTCACTGGCAGTTCACTGAACATCATGTCGCTGATGGGCGTGATCATGATGACCGGCATTGTGGTCTCGAACAGCATTCTGATCGTCGAATTTGCCGGCACGCTGCTTAAAGAGGGCCTGCCGCTATTGGAGGCCGTGGTCCAGTCCTGCAAAATACGCCTGCGCCCAATTCTAATGACCTCCCTTGCAACGCTTCTGGGCATGATTCCGATGGCACTCGGAATGGAAGCTGGAAGCGAGCAATATGCGCCGCTGGCGCGTGCAGTTATAGGTGGCCTTGCAGTTTCTGTGGTCGTAACCGTCTTTCTTGTGCCGGCAGTTTACCTGATCGTTCACGGCGCGCGGGAAAAGAAGTCCGCGGTTGCGGGGGGGGCATAGAGAATGGCAATTCGCATCAGAGGTTGTTTTAGCGATGGACGCACGCGTCCAATCCGAAGGAAAGGTGCAGTGATGGCGATTAACGGAGGTGGGAAGTAATGCCGAAGTTTGCACTCAAAAACCCTTTCTTCATCATCATGCTTTGTCTGATGGTCTCCCTTGTGGGGGTGGTCAACGTCGTTCGCATGCCAGTCGATCTGTTCCCCAGGATCGACATGCCAGTAGTCGTAGTGGCAACGTTCTACAACGGAATGCCGCCGCAGCAGATCGAAGCTGACATTACGAATACCTTTGAGCGCTTTTTTACGCTTGGTGCAAATATCGACCACAGCGAATCGCGTTCATTGACGGGCGTGAGCCTGATCAAGATCTACTTCAAGCCGGGTACCGATCCTAATTCGGCGTTGAGTAATATTGCCAATCTGGCCATGGCCGACTTGCGCCGCTTGCCGCCGGGCACGCTACCCCCCGTCGTGCTGGGCATGGACGCATCGACGCAACCGGTTTGTCTGGTGACCTTGAAGGGACAGGGGCTGAACGAAACGAACCTGAAAGACATTGCGCAATTCCAGGTGCGCAACCAGATTTCAAACGTGCAGGGCGCTTCGGTTCCGCAGCCCTATGGAGGAACCTACCGCCAGATTCAGGTTTATGTAGACCCGCTGAAGATGGAGGCGCGTAATCTCAGCCTGAACGACGTGGTGCAGTCGGTAAACAACTCAAATCTCATTTTGCCGGCCGGTGATGTACGCGTGGGGTCGAAGGACTTCAACATCTATGCCAACAGCCAGTTCCCCGATGCGAACTCGATGAATCAGATGCCCCTCAAGTCGGTGGGCAACGCATCCGTTCTGGTCGCCGACATTGGTAAAGCAGAGGACTCGGGCGCGCTCCAGTACAACATCGTGCGCATCGACGGACAACGCTCCGTCTACATACCTGTTTTCAAGCAGGGCGGCAACAGCAACACGATCACCATCGTCGATGGCATGAAGGCCGCCATCAAGCATCTGGTCGACATACCGGCATCATTGAAGACGGCGGTAGTCTTCGACCAGTCCGTTTTCGTCAAGCTTGCAATCGGCAATGTCACGAGGGAAGCGGCCATCGGGCTGGTGCTGACTGGAGTGATGATTCTTATTTTTCTCGGGAGTCCGCGGGCCACGATTGCCGTGCTTCTGTCGGTTCCCCTCTCTATGGTGGTCTGCCTGCTAATCACCAATTACATGGGCGGGTCCATCAATACCATGATTCTGGGCGGTTTGGCGCTGGTTTTCTCCCGGCTCATCGATAACGGAGTCATCGTACTTGAGAATATCTTCCGCCACATGGAGATGGGAGAATCTCCGGCAGTTGCCGCGGAACTCGGCGGAACGGAGGTCTCGATGGCCGTGCTTGCTGCCACGTTCACCACCTCCATCGTGTTTTTTCCAGTCACGTTTTTTAATGGCATCAGCAAATATATCTTCACTCCGTTGGCGATGGGGGTCGTGCTTTCGATTTTCGCCTCGTACTTTTTTGCCATGACCGTTGTCCCGCTCTATTGCGCAAAGTTTATTCACGTGCATCACGGAGGCGAAAACCAGAAACAGTCGAAACCTGGCCTATTTGCCCGATTCGAGAGGCTATTCAACGACAAGTATGAAAGGATGCTGAATTGGTATGAGAGCCTTGCCAAGCGGGCGATGCAAAAGCCCGGCTTGACCGCCGCCTTGATTCTCGGTGGTGTGGTGCTCGTGCTTGTGGTGACGTTCCCCTTTCTGGGCCGCGCTTACTTCCCCAGGACTGACCCAGGGCAATTCATCATCAATGTTCGGATGCCTAGCGGTACGCGCCTCGAGGTTAGCAACGATTACATCGCGAAGGTGGAGGCGCTAATCCGCGGCGTCGTCCCCCCCAAAGACCTGGACATGATCGTTTCAAATATCGGAGTTTATCCCGACCTATCAGCCATCTACACCACCAATGCTTCGATGGATACCGCGTTCGTGCAGGTCAGCCTGAAACAGCAGCACAGCATCGGCAGCTACGAGTATATGCAGCGTGTGCGCGATAAGCTCTCCAGCGAGATGCCAGAACTCACAACGTACTTCCAGGCTGGGGGGTTGGTGGATAGCGTGGTCAATCAGGGTCTGCCCGCCCCGATCGATATCCAGGTGAGCTCGATGGACCTTGATGGATCTTACGCATTGGCCAAGGTGCTGGCCCAGAAGATCAAAGAAATGCCAAACGTGAGCGGCGTTTACATTCCGCAGGATCTGGACTATCCAGGCATTGCCCTGAACATCGACCGCGAGAAGGCCAGCCTGATCGGGCTCTCCGCCAAGGAAGTGGTGGACAACGTGGTAACCGCCATGACCTCCGACGGCATGGTTGCCCCCAGCTACTGGATCGATCCGAAAAGCGGAAACAATTACATGGTGACAGTCCAGTACGCCAACCGCATCCTCAACAACATGTCGATGGAGAAGTTCGAGAATATTCCGCTACGCGGCGTTCAGCCAGCCGGCTACAGCCCGATGCAGGAGGCTCATGAGTCCAGTGACCAATCTCGCGAACTGTCGAGAGGTGACCACACCGCCGGATATACGCCCTTGAGTTCGGTTGCAGACCTCAAGCTGATCAACACTCCGACAGAAGTGGATCACTATCAGATCCGACGGGTCATTGATATTTACGTTTCCACAAGGACGGAGGCTCTGCAGGGTGTAGGCAGCAGCATCAGCAAGCTTCTTACGAACACAAAAACCGATAAGAATACAGTTCTGAATTTGCGCGGAGCCGTAATCAGCATGAACCGTTCGTTTACGGAGTTTGGAGTTGGCCTCATCATCGCGGTCCTAATGGTCTATCTGATCCTTATGACCCAGTTCACTTCCTTTATCGACCCCTTCATCATTCTCATGGCCATTCCGCCAGGGCTGGCTGGAGTTGTGCTGATCCTTCTCGTCACGGGGAGCACGTTGAACATCATGTCTTTGATGGGCGTGATCATGATGACCGGCATCGTGGTTTCGAATAGCATTCTCATCGTCGAATTCGCCGGTACTTTGCATAAGGAAGGGTTGCCGCTTAAGGAAGCCGTTATTCAGTCATGCAGAATCCGCCTCCGTCCGATCCTGATGACATCGTTGGCCACACTTTTGGGCATGATTCCGATGGCGCTCGGAATGGAGGCGGGGAGCGAACAATATGCGCCGCTAGCGCGTGCGGTTATCGGCGGACTGGCAGTTTCCGTGGTCGTAACCGTTTTCCTGGTTCCGGCGGTTTACTTGGTCGTTCACGGCCGGCACGACAAGAAGTCCGCGGTTGCGGGGGAGGTTTAGGG
>PMWR01000468.1 GCA_003166055.1 Acidobacteriaceae bacterium | reverse complement strand
GGAACGGTGCGGGCCGGGGCAAACTGTCCGGCGGGCTGGGCGTTGCTCGCAAAGGCGGCCAACGCCAGCAGCGCAGCCAGTGCACTCATCCAGTGAATTGTGGCGTTGGGCAGCGGCCCTTGCCGGACCCGGGTGCGCCGGGCTGGCCAGTTCTGTCGGTTGACAAGCGGCATGGGGAACCTCCTGGCGGGGACCATGCGATTTTCAGCTTTTCCCGGGTTGCCCGGAAACCTTCGCACTGTGTCTTCTCCGCCCTGACTGGGCTCAGTATAGAGAAATGTGCGTGCGGTCGAAATGTAAATTTTTGGGAGCGAATTCTGAGTTGCCGAACAGGTCTCCGGGGCGAACCGGCCCGCGGGACCGCCGCTGCGCGCGGCATGCGATGGAGTATTGTTGCAGGTGAAGGTCAGCACCGATCCTGGAGTTTGCTCATGCTCACCAACATCTCCGCGCTACCATCCATTCTTGTCCTGAGCGGCGCGGTTCTTCTCTCGCCAGCCAAGCTTCTTCAGGCTCAGCCGCAGCAGCAGCCGGCGCCCGCGGCAACCGCCGCGGAGGCATCTGCGCCCGCGCCCATCCTGAAGGTCACGACGCATACGGTGGTTGTGGATGTGGTGGTGAATGAAGGCGGCAAGCCAGTTCGCGATTTGAAGCGATCGGACTTCACGGTGCTTGAAGACGGTAAGGCGCAGACGGTGGATTTCTTCGAGCCTCATTTTGCGGACGCGACGAAGGCCGGCGAAATCACCGCGGCTCGTGCGCTGCCGGAAGGCACATACACCAACATCCCTGCCGGCCATGTCAACGACGCGGTGACCGTGCTGCTGCTGGATTCGCTCGATACAGAGATAGCCGACCAGTCTTATATGCGCAGCAAAATGATTGGTTATCTCAAGGCGCTGCCCAAGGGCAGGCGAATCGCGATCTTCACGCTCGGGACCCAGCTTCGCATGCTGGGAGATTTCAACACGGACACGGCTCCGTTGATCGCGGCTCTGGAAGGCAAGCAGGGCAATCCTCAACTGTCCGCGCTGAAATCTCAAAGTGATATGAACCAGGAGAATCAGGTGTTGGAGCAGATGCGCGAAGCCGGGGCCAGCGAAAACTCGATTCAGAGTTACACGGATTTCATCATGACGGATGCTTCTGCTCGATCGAGTGTGAGCGCCGATCAAGCTCTGGAAGCGCTGCAGCAACTGGCGCGGTATCTGAGCGGCATTCCAGGCCGCAAGAACCTGGTGTGGTTCGCGGGGCATTTTCCCACCGACTTGCTGCCCGGAGAAAACGACCCCGACCATATGAACCGGGACAACTCGCGCGGTTACGCAAATGACCTGCATGCTACGGCCGATCTGCTGGCTGCGGCCCGGGTAGCTTTGTATCCGGTGGATGCCGGCGGCGCAAGGGTCGGGTCCATGTTTTCTTCGTCAAACAGCGCCGGCTCCGCCCCAGTAGCCAAAGGCAGCGGGAAGGGCCTCGCCAGCCAGACATTGGCTGTCGATGCCGAGTCCTATTCGGAACACACGACGATGGATGAGCTGGCCAAGGAGACCGGGGGCCGGGCCGTCTACAACTCCAATGGCCTGATGGACGCGATCGACCACGCGCTCAACGACGGCTCAACCTTCTACACGCTCGCCTATTCACCCACCAATCAGAATTACAATGGAGCGCCGCGCAAGATCGACATCAAGGTCGCCGGCAAAAAGTATCAGCTCTTCTATCGGCGCAGCTATCTCGCCGACCGGGACCGGGCGCCGGAGAAGCCAGGACCGATGGACGCGAATTCAGTATTCGTGACTGCAATGCGCCGCGGCGTTCCGGCGGCGACGCAGATTGCATTCGACGTGCGCGCGGTACCGGCCGGCCCGCAGCCGCCTCCCGCACCGATTGCCGGCCAGAATGCCGATCTGAAAGGTCCTGTGACCCGGTTCGCAATCGATTATGCCGCCGATCCGCGGGCCGTTTCTTTGAACCTCACGCCCAAGGGCTTTCATCAGGGCCAGTTGGTTATTGTGACGGCTGCGTACGACAAAAATGGCAAGCCGCTTAATGCGGTGAGCACCACGCAGCCAATTGCCGTGGGGCCGGAAGCCTACGCGAAGTTTCTCCGAAGCGGAATTCAGCTTCACCAGCTCATCGACTTGCCCCAGGGGAGTCTTTACCTGCGATCCGGAATCTACGACCCCGGCTCAGGCCACATGGGCACGCTGGAGATTCCGCTGAAGGTGGTTGCCGCAGGATTGAGTGCATACCCGGCGTCAAAGTAGGCCGGTGGATCGCGGGTGGTTGAACCATCACTCACAAATGTGATCCACTTCACATCTTCATTCTCTCCGGCCCTGTTCAATCAGGAGATACTGGGCCGTGTGTATCGAGCGGCTCATGGCTGATGTTGAAAACGCTTTCAAGGCCGCCATCGGAGCGGAGAGGGAGATCGCACCATGGGTCCAAAATGTTCACGGCGCAGAGTATTGAAGGGAGCTGCCGTTTCGGCGGCTCTGCTCGGCATGCCCGGCGCGGCAATGCGTCTGAGCGCGGCTGAAATCGCAACCCGCTATGACTACAAGCCGAAATCGCGGAACGCCCCGGCCGGAGATGCACGCGGCATCTTTCCCGGCCGCGTGGTGTGGGCGCACGATCCCGAGGCTGCGCAGTGGGGCGGGCACGTTCAATCCTCCACCGGTCATTGGTGGACGGACACCAGCACCGATCAGCAGCGCGTGGACGCCATGCTTTCCAAAACACTGCTGCATCTGACCGGCACAACGGCCGACGAAGCGGCCTGGGCAAAAATCTTTTCCTACTACAACCAGCGTGCGCACGGAGTGGACCGTGGCTACAAGCCGGGCGAAGTGGTTGCGGTGAAGGTGAATCTGAACAACAGCAGCGCCGATGGGCCGGGCAACATTGTGAACGTGTCGCCGCAAGTGGCGCTGGCCATGGTGAAGCAACTTGTGCGGCACGCACGGGTGCGGACGGCCGACATTGTGGTGTACGACGCGCGCCGCAACATCTATCCGGCGCTGCTGATAAAAATCTGGAGCGAATTTCCCGAGGTGCGCTTTGTGCAGTGGGATGCGCCAGAGGCGGCGCAGCCTGTCAACCCAGCGTACAACAGCCACCGCGGGCTGGAGCAGGCGCAATGGGTGGAAGGCGTCAGCTACTCGGTGAATCAGCAAGAATACTATGACGCGAAGCTGATCCCGCAGCAGATCAAGGATGCAACGTATCTGGTTAACGTGGCGCTGCTCAAGGCGCATTCGTATCCCTATGCCGCAGAGGAAGGCGGCGACGAAGGTCAGACCGGTGTGACGATGACGGGGAAGAATCACTTTGGGTCCATCAAGGGGACGCCGGAGTTGCACGGAGCCATCAACACCAACCGGCAGGGCACGCCGCACGCGTACTCGCCGATTGTGGACCTGGCTGCGTGCCCGAACCTGGGCGCGAAGACCATTCTGTTTGTGCTCGATGGATTGTATTGCGCGCGACGCCACCAGTCGTACCCGCTGCATTTTCCCAACGCGCCGTTCAACAACCGCGTGGCTCCGTACGAGAATGCGGAGTGGCCGTCGAGCCTGCTGGCCTCATTGGATGGGGTGGCGCTGGATTCGGTGGGCCTGGACATACTGCACTCGCAAACCAAGAACAATGAGGACGAGCACGGCCATCCGCGCATCATGATCCGCGAAAACGCCGATGACTATTTGCAGGAATTGGCTCTGGCAGAGCATCCGCCGTCGGGAACGCACTATGTGCAGGGCGGCAAGCCGGTGACCAGCCTGGGCGTATTCGAGCATTGGGACAGCGACGCGACGCGCCAGTATTCGCGCAACAAGGATCCGCGCAACGGAAAAGGGATTGAGCTGATCTACCTGCCGGCGAAGGCATAGCTCTGCTTCCGGCAGGAATGATCTGCGCATGGGCGATGCGTGCAGCCTCATCGCCCATGCGCGAATCGATTACTCGGTTGCAGGTTTCGCTGCCAGCTTCGCCCTGGCTTGCTTGAGCAAGTCGGCTTCACGCTCGATCGCAGCCGAGACTCGCACGATCTGCGCATCCGCTTCCTTCCAGTCCTTCTGCTCGATTGCCTCGCGGACTCCCGGAATCGTCTTCACGCCGTAGCCCGTGTAGAAGCCGGGAGCATAGATGAGGTTCTCGAACCAGGGCCGGTTGGGCAGGCCGTCGGAGTTCGTCAGCGTGCGCTCGGTCTGGATGATATCGAGATTCAACTCGGGCGGCGCAACGCCTCCCGCGGCCGCAAAGGCCTTGTCGAACTCCGTTGCGGCATTGGTCAGATCGTCCGATGCCTGGTCGAGCGGCGCAAAGTTCAGATACGGAGGAACAGGTTCGAACGGCGGAGGCACCATTTGTTTCTTCGGATCGTAGAGCGCCTTGTAGACGCCCTCTTCAATCTCCTTGTCGCGCTCTTTGGCGCGATCGCGCGTCTCGGTCGCCAGAGTCTTCAACTCGGTCACGTAAGTGTGAATGGTGTCGGCCTGGTCGGAGAACTGGAAGGGCAGCACATCGGCATCGGCCATACGCATGACCATGGTTCCGGCGGTCTGCGCAAGCGCGCGCCCATAGCTGAAGTCGGTGTCTGAAAAGTGGGTGTACCAGTAGAAGTCGTCGTAGACGGAATGGTACTCGCCGCCCGCGTCTTCTCCGCCATAGCCAAGATTCACGCTCGCGATTCCAAGATGATCGATGAATACCGTGTAATCTGAGCCGGAGCCGAGCGCTGGAATGCGCAGGTCTGAACGGCTGCGAATTTCGGCGCGTGGGGCAGCCGCGGCATGCGAAATATCGACAAGCCGCACACGCTTCCAGACAGACATGTTGGTCTCAGGATCGGTAATATCCTTGGCTACGTCGTTGACGAAATTTTCGAGCGAGTGGGAGCCCTCGGCGCGAAAATATCCGCGGCCATTTCCATCGGAGTTGAAGTACGCGACCGCATGCTTTTTCAGTTCTTCCGCATGCGTTTCTCCCCATTCGGTCGAACCCAGCAGCGCCGGCTCCTCGCCATCCCAGAAGCAGTAGATGATGGTCCGATCGGGTTTCCAGCCCTGCTTGAGCAGCTCTCCCAGGGAGCGCGCTTCTTCGAGTTCAGGGCTGGTGCCGGAGAGCGGATCCTCGGCTCCATTCACCCACGCATCATGATGGTTGCCGCGAATGACCCATTGATCTGGAAACTTTGCGCCGGGGATGTGAGCGATCACGTCGTAGAGCGGCTTGCGATCCCAGTTGAACGCGAGTTGAAGATGCGCCTGAACCTTGCTGGGGCCGACGTGATAGGTAAACGGCAGTCCGCCGCGCCATGCTTCCGGAACGGTTGCGCCGCCAAGCGCCTGCAGGAACGGAGTTGCATCGGCCCATGAGATGGGCAGCACTGGAATCTTCGTAATGGTCTTGACCTGGTCGAGCGGAATCAGCTTCACTCCTTCAACCGCGCCAACGCCGGGCGTCTGCGGATCGCCCGGATAGACCGGCATATCCATCACGCTGCCCCGCTGTGCGCCTTCTGCCGGGCGCGTCGGACCATCAGGGTATGGATCGCCGTGAAAGAAACCGTCGTCGCGCGGATCGGAATAGATGATGCAACCGACGGCGCCGTGCTCGGCCGCGACCTTGGGCTTGATGCCGCGCCAGCTCATCCCGTAGCGCGCAATCACAATCGCGCCCTTCACCGAGATGCCCATGCGNNGTCGGAAGCTGCTCGCTGGTCTGGCTTGAAGTCGGATCGACGCTGAGCACAGGTTCCTGCAGCTTGGCGACAAACTTCGTGGGCCCGAGAAGCTCAAGGGTGCGCAGCTTGGGCGTGGGAAAGAGCGCGGAGAATTGCTCGATCTTCGCGTCGAGGCCAAACGACTTCAACTGCGCCAGCAGCCACTCCGCGTTGTCCTTGTCGTACGGCGATCCAACATGATGAGGCCGCGCAGAAAGGCGTCGCATGTTTTCGCGGATGTGCGCAGGATCGGGAATCTCGCGAAACTTCCTCTCCCATTGAACTTCCGTTGCTGAGTCGGCGGGCGTGTATCCGCGGAGCGAAGCAGGCGCATCAACGGCGTGCGCGGAGAGGGCGAAAAGGCATACAACAGCCAGAGACAAACGCATGACAGGGAACCTCGCGAGGGATGGTGCGGTTTAAGGCAGCGTTGCAGAATCGCCGCCTTGGTGTCAAGAATACGCCAAAGCGATTGATGCTGCCGTTGTTTTGGACTTCGGTAAAGTTGCCGGAGGATATGCGGGGTGGGTAGGGGTCATTCGCGTAGACTTTTCTCGTGAACGAACAATTGCCTTCGCGTGTGAAAGTGATCGACTCGCACACCGCGGGCGAGCCGACCCGGTGCGTCCTCTCTGGTGGACCTGACCTTGGCTCCGGCCCGCTGGCCGAGCGTGTCCAGCTCCTGTGCAGCGAGCACGACCTGTACCGGCGCGCCATTCTATGCGAACCGCGCGGCTCCGATGTCCTGGTCGGGGCATTCCTTTTGGAGCCGGTGGCTCCGGCCTGCGCGGCGGGGGTCATTTTCTTTAATAACGCGGGATATCTGGGCATGTGCGGCCACGGGATGATCGGTGTCGCCAAGACACTCGCGTTTCTGGGGCGCATCCAGCCTGGCGAACACCTGATTGAGACCCCAGTTGGCACCGTTAAGGTCGAGCTGCTTGCCGACGGGCAGGTGACGATTCAAAATGTGCCGGCGTACCGCCATCGCGCCAACGTCATCGTTTCGGTTCCCGGCTACGGCCCGGTGACTGGCGATGTGGCCTGGGGCGGCAACTGGTTTTTTCTGGTGCGCGAACACTCGTTTCCCATCGACCATCCTCTATCTGTCGAACATGTCGAGTCGCCGACCACCTTTACCTGGGAGATTCGACGTGCTCTGGAGGCTGCGGGGATCAGCGGAGCCGACGGCGCGGAGATCGATCATGTGGAACTGTTCACCGCCGCGCATGATCCAGCTAACGACAGTCGCAATTTTGTTCTTTGCCCCGGCAAGGCATACGACCGCTCGCCCTGCGGCACGGGAACCAGCGCCAAGATGGCCTGCCTGGCGGCCGACGGCCTGCTTGCGCCCGGCCAGACCTGGCGGCAGGAAGGAATTCTCGGCACCGTTTTCGAAGGCAGGATTCTTGAGGAAAACGGCCAGATCGTGCCCATCATCACCGGCTCGGCATATGTAACCGCAGAATCTACGCTGATTTTTGACCCAGCGGATCCCTTTCGCTTCGGAATACCCGAATGAGTTCCGCTGCGCAATCCTTCGACGTGGTCTTTGCCGGAGGGGGCATCGTGGGCACGGCCTGCGTGTATGCCTGCGCACAGGCCGGGATGCGCGTGGCGCTGGTGGAAGCGACATTTTTGGCAGCGGCGCAACGGCCTGCGTTGGACGATTGCCGGTTTCACTTTCGAATGTGTCATTCGCTTTCATTTTCCGGCAGACCGGCGCACCTCGGTCGTTCGCCAGTCCCTTTTGTACGCATCCGCTTATCAATGAATCAACGCCGATTTTAACAACGCTGCGGGTCAGCGCAGTTTCACATCAGCTTCGGATTCAGTGCCGGCCATAGGGTCAATGGGTTCACCCGCAATCGTGGAGACGGCGGCGGGAAATACCGGCGGCCGAGCGCTGGAAGGCTGCCAACCGAAAAGAAACTCGGCCGCCGCGCCGCAAACGCGGCCCTGGCATGCGCCCATGCCACAGCGGGTATGGATCTTCGCCTCGCGCCAGGAAGAACAGCTTTCGAGTGCGGCGTACTCTACGTCCTCGCAACGGCAGACCGTGGTATCAGGCTCGGCCAGATCGCTAAGTTCCGGGCGCAACGCGAAAGCACGATCCAGCCGCTGAGCGAAACGGTTCAGGCGCTGTCGCCGCGGAATGAGTGCGCGTGCTTCATGCTCCTGTCCGGCTGCCGCCAGACCTGCGATCTGGCCTTCGACGATTGCTTTTTCCAGTCCGCCAATGCCGGTCAGCTCGCCCACGCAGGCTATGCGCTCAACCGAGCTTTGCTGCAGGGCGTCGACCGCGACGTAACCAGCATGGATGCGGCAGCCGAGCAGCCTCGGCAATTCAAGGTTGGGCACAAGATGAAATCCGGTGGCGAGCCAGTCGCAGGGAATCTTCCACTGCTTGCGCCCATCGGTCGCCGTCACTTGTTCGACGCGGCCTCGGCCTTCGGCGCGCACCACCCACGAACCTGTTCGATAGGCCGAGTTCCTGGTTGCAAGTCTGTAGCGTGCGCCCTCCGCCAGTTTGTCGGGCGACCCGAGCAGAGTGACGCCAAAGCCGGCCAGCCGGGTAAGCGGAGCCTGCTCAAGAATGGTCTCAACACGGGCTCCGGCATTTTGCAGTCCAGCGGCAACGGCCAGCAGCAACGGGCCGCTGCCGGAGATGACCACACGTTTGGGGCTGGAATCGGGATTGCAAATGAGACCCGATTTCACCAGGGCCTGCAATCCGCCCACGCCAAAGACGCCCGGCAGAGTCCAGCCGGGAAACGGGAGGAACCGCTCGCGCGCGCCGGTGGCAAGAATCAGCCAGTTATATCTGATTTCCCGACCTTCGCCGTCGCGCTCCAATCGCAAGACTCCAGCAGTCTCGCCCCGCAGCGAGCCATCAATGGCCTGCCAGCCCTGACCCACCTCGCAGTTGGACTGGCGCAACCGCGACATCCATGCGAAGTAGCTCTTTCCGTGGGGATGCTGGGCTGCTGTTTGCAGGCTCAGGCCGCGCCAGATTTGCCCGCCGGAAGCGGGATTGTCATCGAGAAGACAAACCCGGCGGCCTGCTTCCGAAGCAACTGCCGCGGCTGCCATTCCGCCCGGGCCGGCTCCCACCACCACCACATCGAAGTTGGCGCTCATCCGGTCACCACTTCCATGCCCGGAGCACAGGCCAATTGGCAGGTTCGCTGGTGCAGACGGCCATTCACAGTAGCGCGGCACTCCATGCAGATGCCCATGCCGCAGAACGGAGCGCGGGCCGTACCGCGAACAGAAAACCGGCTGGGCTCGCCGGCCATCACCATCGCGGCAGCGATGCTGGTGTTCTCGTTTACGGGAATTAGCTTGCCGTTGATCGTAATCGAGAACCTGGAGCCGGCACCGTTGTTCAATCCCATTCCCTTCCCCATTATGGCTCTGCATTCGGGTCCTGGCCGGGTATATTAGCAAAATACGCAAATACCAGAGGACGATTCACCAATTGCGTACATTTTTGTATATCTTGTATATCAAGGAACGCCAGGAAAAGAAAGCATTCCGCTCAATGCCTGCATTGGGCCTCGGAGATTTCCATGTCCCGTGTTACGTCAAAAACCATTTTGAAGCTGCCCGCACTGACCTGTCTTAGCGCTTGGATGTTTGCGGTTGCAGGCGCGCAAGCAATTGCACAAACCACGCCAACCGACTTTCCCGCGAACTCGATGCGGGCGCTGATCGAGCGCTATTCCGCCGATCAGGATTCGCTGCGCCGAGTCTACACAGACCGGCTATCGCCTACAACACGGCAGCGCATGAGCGATTTTCAGGCGACATGGCGGCAACAGCTTGCCGAGGTGAAATTCGAGGCGCTGGACCAGGAGGGCAAGGCTGATTATCTGCTGCTGAAAAACCACCTGGACCGCGTGGAACATCGCAGCGCGGTCGATGAGGCGCAATGGAAAGAGGTGGAACCGCTGCTGCCTTTTGCGGCGGGTATCTTCTCGCTTGAAGACGCAAGGCGGAGAGTCGAACCAGCCAACGGCGAGCAGATCGCGAGCCAGTTGAACGCAATGGCCACGGCCATCGCGGGAAAGCGCAAGAAACTTGAAGCCACACTTGCCCCACCCAAAGCAAAGACAGACCAGGGCAAGGAAAAGGACACGGCTCCAACTGTCTCCCGGCCAGACCGCATTGCCGCGTGGCACGCCGCTGAAGATGCAGACCGCCTGCGGAGACAGCTTCAGCAGTGGTTTGCATTCTATGACGGATACGATCCCACGGTTACGTGGTGGGCGGCCGAGCCTTACAAAAAAGTGGATCAGGGAATCAAGGACTACACGGCGTTTCTGCGCGAGAAAGTGGCCGGCATTGCACCGGACGACAAGAGCACGGTCATCGGCGTGCCGGTAGGCCGCGCCGCGTTGATGGCGCAGTTAGACGATGAGATGATCCCCTACACGCCGGAAGAGTTGATCGCCATGGCCAGGGAGCAGATGGCATGGTGCAAGCAGGAGATGATTCGCGCCAGCCGCGATATGGGCTATGGAGACGATTGGCGCAAGGCGCTGGAAAAAGTGAAGGATTCGTATGTGGAGCCTGGCCAGCAGCCTCAGCTGATTCATGATCTGGCCATCGAGGGCATCGAGTTCGCCGAGAAGAACAATCTGGTCACCATACCCGAGCTCGCCAAAGAGACATATGGAATGGAGATGATGTCGCCCGAGCGCCAGCTTGTAAATCCGTTCTTCACCGGCGGCGACGTCATCAGCGTCAGCTATCCAACCGACACTATGACGTTTGAGGAGCGCATGATGAGCATGCGCGGCAACAACCCCGGCTTTTCGCACGCCACGGTCTTTCACGAGCTGATTCCGGGCCACTGGCTGCAGGAGTTCATGTCGGAGCGCTACAGGCCCTACCGGCAACAGTTTGAAACCGGCTTCTGGATTGAGGGCAACGCCTTCTATTGGGAGATGGTTTTCTGGGATCATGGCTTCGACCACACGCCGGAGCAGCGCGTCGGAGCTCTGTTCTGGCGCATGCACCGCTGCGCGCGCATCCTCTTCTCGCTGAGCTTCCATCTGGGACTCATGACCCCGGAACAGGCGGTCGACCTGCTGGTAAACGAAGTGGGCCACGAGCGCGACAATGCGGTCGCCGAGGTCAGGCGCTCAGTCAACGGGAGCTACGACCCGTTGTATCAATGCGCCTATATGCTGGGCGCGCTGCAGTTTCGCGCTCTGCATCATGAGTTGGTGGACTCAAAGACGATGACGGACCGGCAGTATCATGACGCGATTCTCAGGGAAAACATGATGCCGGTAGCGATGCTGCGGGCCATTCTGACCAACCAGAAACTGACACCGGATTTCAAGAGCACGTGGCGATTTCTGGACGAGGTGCCTGCCGCGGCGCCAGGGCACTGAACCCAGGGAATCTCTTCTGACACATCTGCGCAAAATGACGTAATATGATGCGACAGGTAAGGACGATATGCCTAATGTAACCAAAAAGCTCTTCGGCCCGGGCGAGGCGCTCATCCGCGAGGGCGAGCGCGGGGAGTGCGCGTACATTATCGAAAGCGGTAATGTCGAAATCCTTGTTCAGCGCGGCGGTCAGCTGATCCAGATCGGGACGCGCGGCGCCGGTTCGCTGCTCGGTGAAATGGCAATGATCGACGACAAGCCGCGAACGGCGACGGTGCGGGCTCTCGATGACTGTACCGTGCTGGAAATTACGCGCGAGGATTTCGCGCACAGAGTGGAGAGCGCCGACCCGGTGCTGAAGATGGTGATGCGGGTCATCACCGCACGCTATCGGGACATGATTGCCCGCACCGACACGATCCGTGTGCTACCCTCGGCTCCCGCCGTTGAAGCGGCCGAAAACAGCGACACGAGCCACGAGACGGCGGTCACGGCGATCCGGCTGAACAGCGAGCTGAAACGCGCGCTGGAACAAAATGAGTTGCTGCTGTTTTACCAGCCAATCATCGACATCCAAAAAATGAAAATCGCTGGGTTCGAGGCCCTGATGCGCTGGGCGCATCCGGTCAACGGCATGATATCGCCGGGTATCTTTATCCCGGTTGCGGAAGAGAGCGGGCTGATCAATGAGATGTCGCGTCTGGCACTCAATTTGGCGTGCGATGCAGCGATCAAGCTGCAGGCCGCGGCCTCACCCGATCTGATTGTGGATGCCCCGCTGTTCGTCGGCGTGAACTTCTCGGTGAAGGATTTTGCGGAGGCGGCTCTCTTCAGTAACCTGAAAGCGACCATCGAAGAGAAGAAGGTCAATCCGCTTCAAATCCATCTCGAGATTACGGAAACTCTGCTGATGGCGTCCCCCGAAGCTGCCCGGGCGGAGCTGGAAAGATGCCGCGAGATCGGCATCAATATTTCGATCGACGACTTTGGTTCCGGTTACTCCTCTCTGAGTTACCTGCATTATTTCCCGATCGATACGCTGAAGATCGACCAGAGTTTCATTCGCTCTTTGTCGACGCATCCGGGCAGCCTGGTGCTGGTCAAATCCATCATCGGGCTTGCGCAGAACCTTGGCATGAAAGTGATTGCGGAAGGCGTGGAATCGGCGGAGGACGCGAGGCGTTTGCAGGCGATGGGCTGCGAGTACATCCAGGGTTACTTCTTTTCAAAGCCGCTGCCCTTCGAGAAGGCGATGAATTTCGTGCAGTCCTGGCAGGCGCCCAGCCTGGAAGCTGCGGCTCAGGGTTGAAGACGGGCATGCTGAAAAGGGCTTGGATCAGGGTTGCACCCCGTAAGATGGCGCGGGGCTAAAGCCCCCTCTCTCACTTTGAGTTGCTTATGGCACGACTGAAGTCGTGCCCTTTCGCACATCCACATCACCATAGAGTGTCTCAGCAACCTGTGAATTCGTGCCCTTTCGCACATCCAGGTCAAGGCGAGGTTTCTCAGCAAGCTCTGTCAGCAGCGATGACTCGCCGTCAGAAGCGAAAGCGGATTCCAGCGCGCACGGCGGAGGAGGGCGGGCCGACCGTCCCGGTCCCGGTCGTGACGGTCGCCGTGTTGCTCTTGCTGGTCACAACTACGACAGCAACGGCGACGCCTGCCGCCGCTACAGATGCCGCTATGATCGCCGGCTTCGTCAATAGCCAGTGAAAAGGCGGCTTCCCCGGTGGCGTTTGATTTGGCTGATTC
This sequence comes from Acidobacteriaceae bacterium, assembly GCA_003166055.1. The sequence continues at coordinate 8,008 of PMWR01000468.1, read as the reverse complement.
GCATTTTGCGTAGGGGGGGTCACGTTCTTCTGGTTGATCACCGTAGTTGTTGACACCTTGCCCACGGAAGCGGTGACCTGGATCTGCCATGATCCAGAAATCTGGTTGGGCACGAGCCCGACAGCCCGTGCCATGCCACTGGCATCGGTGACTACCGAGAGCGAGCTAGCTCCACCGGCAAAGGCGCCTCCGGCCCCTCCGGTGGCACCATGGATTGCGAAGAGGACGGCAGCTCCGGCTACCGGCTTGTGATTCTCGTCCTGCACCTGGATAATGGGTTCGCGAGCCGTGCGCTCCTGGATATTGTTGAGCGCGCCTTCGCCTTCCAGAATCACGATCTGCAGGCTGGCCGGGGGCGCACCCTCAGGCAGCGCCTCGGCATAGAGAGGTACAGCCGGCTCCAGCAGCAACAGCGAAGCTACCAGCAGCGCGAGCAGCCGTGCGCCGGTTAATGAGTGAATCGTGTTCGCCATGGGGTTTGCCATCCTAATTTGCAGTCACAGTGTTCGATGAGCCCTGGGAATTGGTTAGCGTCACGCTCACGGTTCCAATGCTGGACGCGTCGGGGACCACCTGGAAGACTTGTGTATACGAGAAGGCGCTTCCGTATTGAATCGAAGCAGCCTGCGAGTACCAACCCGAAAACTCCGTGCTTACGTCGATTGTTACCTGCGGAGTGCTGACGGTTTCACCTGGAACCGGGGTGAAATTGAAAACAGCGTTTGTCATGCTCTGCGAGCTGGAGTAACCCTGGACGGTCACTGTGAGAGTGTCGCCGTTGCGTGTGAGGCTCACGCTGGTGATGACTGGAGGGCTTTGCGGGACATCGATCACGACTGGCTGCAATCCAGCCGGCGTGAAGTCCTGACCGCCTGACTCAAGCGTGAGGGTCACCGTGATCGTGCCTGGCAAAGTGCCTGTCTGGAGCTGGATTGCAGGAATGGTGGTGGAGTTTGCGGGGACCACGAAGGTGAGCGTGGTGCCGCCGGTGGAGAACTGTACGGCGGGATCGACAGGGCCGCCGGGGGTTGCCGGCTGGACAGTCAGTGTCAGCGTTGCCTGAAGCGGCAGCGGATACCCTGCCAGGAATTGCAGGTTGATGCCTGGTTGTTGTCCCGGCGGTTCAGAACTCGGCCCGCTGAACGCTATTTGAAGATTCGGCAGGGTGACCGTAAAGTCGATGGGGGCCGTGGTCAATGCGGCTGATGGGTTGGTTACGGTGATCGCGCCGGGTTGCGTCTGCTGGAAGAAGCTGGCGGGTACTTGCGCCGTGATTTGGGTTGGGCTGGAATACGAACTGGGGATTGTGGTCCCGTTGAGCTGGACGATGGCGTTCGCGGTGAATCCAGTACCAGTGAGCGTAATGATTGTCGCGGAGCTTCCGTAACTCCCGCTCGATGGCTGAATCGAGGAGAGCGCCAGGCCGGGAGTCACCTGGATGGTCACCGAAGCCGACGCTGTTGTGTAGTCGGTCGTATCCGCAGGGGTATAGCTGACGCGCAGGGTTTGCGTACCCAGAGGCAACGTGGTGCCCAGCGGAGGCGCGTAGGCAAAGGCGCCGCCGGCCGGGGTCGCTGTCGCATTCAACTGCGTCGCACTGAGTTGAGTCCCGTAGATGACGGGGGCTGGGTTCGACCAGGTGATTACCGGTGTGGCCTGATTGACCTGGAGCGGGACGGAACCGGTCGCCGTGGTGAAGTCGACGGTGTCGGACGGCGTGAAGCTCACGTTCAGAGTTTGCGGTCCAGCGCCGAGCACATTTCCTGCCGCTGGGGTGTAGTTCATAGTCCCGGCAGTCGACGCCGTGGCGTCCAACTGAGATGCGCCAAGAGCCGTCCCATAGGTAATCGCACCAGGCGGGGTCCAGGTAATGACCGGGGTGGCCTGGTTGACGAGGATCGAAACGCTGGCCGTGGCTGAAGAGTAATCCACGGGATCGGTGGGTGTGAAACTGACAGCCAGAGTGTGCGAACCGGCTGTGAGGAGTGTTCCGAGAGCGGGTGTGTAGGTGAATGATCCCGGCGCCGAAGCGGTCGCATTCAATTGAGCGCTGCCGAGCGCTGTGCCGTATGTGATAGCGGCGGGGTTCGACCAGGTGACGGTGGATGCGGCCTGATTAACGGTGATCGAGACAGAACCCGTGGCGCCAAGGTAGTCGACACTGTCGCTCGGCACGAAATTCACAGAAAGCTGGTGTGGGCCAGCGGTGAGGATTGTTCCGAGCGCAGGGGTGTAAGTAAAGGTTCCCGGCACCGATGCGGTCGCATCCAACTGCGCGCTGCCGAGTGCCGTGTCATACGGGATGGCGGCGGGGTTCGACCAGGTGACGGTGGATTGGGCCTGATTGACGGTAATCGACACCGAAGCCGTAGTGCCCACGTAGTCGACCGTGTCATTGGGCACGAAACTTACCGANNGCGTTCAGCTGCGTGCCGCCGAGCGCAGTGCCGTAGGTAATGGCGGCGGGGTTCGACCAGGAGATAATGGGCTGGGACTGAGTGACGACTTCGTTGACGATCGGCGAAGTGGATCCGGCGAACAGACCGGAATCCGAGGGCTGATAAACGGCAGTCAGTGGAGCGATGCCCGCAGGCAGAGTGACATTTGTCAGGCCGGCCTGGGCCGCGCTGTCGAGGAAAACGGCGATCCCGGCGTTTCCGACGGCGAGGTCGGGGTTGCCGTCGTTATTGAAATCGGCGCTGGCGATCGCCAGGCCATTCGCTGTGGCCAGAGATGTCTCGCCGGTCATGGCGCCGCTGGAAGATCCGAGCAGAATAGTTGTGCCTCCACCTTCACCTGTGCCAGTGCCGGCGACTGCAATGTCGGCATAACCATCCTGGTTGAAATCATTGATGGCAATCGCGGCAGGCTGCGAGGCAACGCCGTAGGAGGTCCCGGTGGAAGAGAGTGTGCCGCTGCCGCCGGGGCCGTTGTTGATGAGCACGGAGACCGTGGAATCGACATTGCTCACTACAGCCAGGTCGGGATAGCCATCGCCATTGATGTCGCCGGACGCAATCGCGATTGCAGATGATCCCACGGGATAGGTTTGCGGACCGGTAAACCCGCTGCTCTCGGAGTTGTAAAGGAAGACCGCCGCATCGGGACCGGCGTTATCGCTGATGGCGAAGTCGGCGTAGCCATCGTGGTTGAAGTCGGCCACTGTGATACCGGTGAAGTTGCTGGAATTGATTGTTGTGGTCCACGAGCCTTGAGCCGGGAAGTTGCTTGGCGTGCTGCCGGTGCCATAGAAAACTGTCACAGTATTGGCGCCAATGACAACGAAATCCTGATTGCCATCCTTATTGAAGTCGCCGGTGGCGACTGCCAACGGTGCGATGGATGTCGGAATCAACTGGGCCTGGGTGAGGGCGAGATCGCCGGCAGCGTCGCCCGCTGCCAGTATGACCGCAATCTCGCCGTCCGATGCAATGACCACCAGATCGGTGTAGCCGTCGCCGTTGAAATCGGCGGCTGCGATGGCGACTGTGGTCGGATCGAAACCATAGCTCGTGGAACTATAGACCGTCGGCGCCTGGAAGGTGCCGTCTCCGTTGCCAAGGGATATGAGCAAGCTTGCGGAGCCGGAACCGGATTCAAGAACCGCAAGATCCTGCTTGCCGTCCTTGTTGAAGTCGCCCGTGGCGACAGCGGTGACAGTCTGGCCGGTGACGGTATCAAACGTACCGACAACGTTGAGTCCGCTGGAACCATTGACGGTTGCAAGCGAACCGGTGCCGATCTGGTTGCCGCTGTTCTGGAAGTTGACGCTGCCGGTCGGAACCCCAAGGCCTCCGCTGGTTGCGTTGGCGGTGAGATTGATCGCCGCGGGGTAGGGGACCGGATTGGCGCTGGGGGCCAGTGACACATGAACCGGCGTGGGACCTACCTCCAGCGAAACCGTGTTGGACGTGGTGGCCGCGATGGAACTGTAGCTGGCAGAAGATGCCCGAATACTGTATGTTCCAGGCGGGGACAGCCCGTAAGATGCCTGAATACTGTATGTTCCAGGCGGGAACAGCCCGTAACTATAACTGGCGAAGCCGCTGTCGTTCAGCGCCAGAGTGACGGTTGCAGCAGTGGGCAGGCCGGTGAGAGTGATGGTTTGACCGGCAGTCACCCCAGCGCCGTCGGCGTGCACCTGGAACGTCACTACCGTCCCGGAGCTAATTGAATCGGCGGAACTGGTGAGACCCAGCGAGATCGTCGAGGGGTTGACCTGGATGGTCACCGACTTCGTTGCTATCGCGTAGTCGACGGTATCCGTTGGGGTATAGCTGACACTCAGTGTTTGCGTACCTTCGGGCAAGGTGGTGCCTGCGTCCGGTGTGTAGGTAAAGACGCCGCCTGCCGGGGTAGCTGTCGCATCCAACTGGACTGCGCTGAGCTGGGTGCCGTAGCCGATGGGGGCAGGGTTGGACCAGGTGATGACCGGCGTAGCCTGATTCACCTGGAGCGAGACCGAAGCGCTCGCCGTGGAGTAGTCGACAGTGTCGGACGGAGTGAAGCTCACGTTTAGCGTTTGCGGGCCGGCGCCGAGGACGGTACCTGCGGCAGGAGTGTAGGTCAGAGTGCCGCCAGTCGAAGCCGTGGCATCGAGCTGAGACGCACCAAGCGCCGTCCCGTAGGTGATCGCAGCGGGCGAATTCCAGGTAATGACCGGGGCGGCCTGGTTGACGGTGATCGACGCTGTGGCCGTTGCGTTCGCGTAGTCGGTATTGTCGGTGGGTACGAAGCTCACAGACAGCGAGTGTGTGCCCGCAGTGAGCGTGGTTCCGGCTGCCGGCGCGTAGGTGAAGGTGCCCGGCACGGAAGCGGTCGCGTTCAACTGAGCGCTGCCAAGCGGGGCGCCATACGTGATGGCTGCGGGGTTCGCCCAAGTGACGGTGGATGCGGCCTGGTTGACCGTGATTGAAACGCTGGCAGTGGTTGAAGAATAATCCGCTGCGTCGGTGGGAGTGAAGCTGACGGCCAGGGTGTGCGAACCGGCGGTAAGGATTGTTCCGAGGGGAGGCGTGTAGGTGAGGGTTCCGGGCACAGAGGCGGTTGCATTCAACTGCGCGCTGCCGAGCGCTGTGCCATACGTGATGACCGCGGGGCTCGCCCAGGTGACGGTGGATGCGGCCTGATTGACCGTGATCGACACGGAACCCGTAGCACCAAGGTAGTCGACGCTGTCGCTCGGCACGAAGCTGACGCTCAGCTGGTGTGCGCCCGCGGCGAGGATTGTTCCGAGAGCAGGCGTGTAGGTTAGGGTTCCGGGTACAGAGGCGGTTGCATTCAACTGCGCGCCGCCGAGCGCTGTGCCATACGGGATGGCGGCGGGGTTCGACCAGGCGACGGCGGATGCGGCCTGATTGACCGTAATCGACACCGAAGCCGTAGCCTCCAGGTAGTCGATGCTGTCGTTGGGCAGGAAACTCACAAACAGCTGGTGTGTTCCCGCAGTGAGGATTGTTCCGAGAGCAGGTGTGTAGGTGAGGGTTCCCGGCACCGAATGAGTAGCATTCAGCTGCGTGTTGCTGAGCGCCGTTCCGTACACGATGGCGGCAGGATTGGACCACGAAATGGTGGGCTGGATCTGATTGACCGTGATCGACACTGAAGCCGTAGTGCCCACGTAGTCGACCGTGTCAGTCGGCACGAAGCTCACCGACAGCTCCTGGGTGCCCGCGGTCAGGATTGTTCCGAGTGCAGGCGTGTAGGTGAATGTTCCTGGCACTGACGCGGTCGCATTCAGCTGAGCAGTGGTGAGCGCGGTGCCATAGGAGATGACGGCGGGGTTGGGCCACGAGATGACTGGCTGGGCCAGGTTCACGACCTCGAAAACGGTCGAGGAAGTGGTTCCGGCTAATAAGCCGTCATCCGAGCCCTGGTAAACGGCAGTCAGGGGCGACGTGCCTCCAGGCAAAGTAATACCGGTCACGACGGCTTGTGCCGCGCTGTCAAGGAATGTTGTGACTCCGTTGAGCCCAACAGCGAGATCGGGATTGCCGTCGCTATTGAAGTCGCCAGTGGCAATCGCCTGGCCAAATGCCGAGGGCAGAGATGCCTCGGCGCCCATGGGCATGGTGAGAGAACCAGACCCGAGCAATATAGTCGTACCGCCGCCCTGGCCAGTGCCGGTACCGGTAACAGCGATGTCGGCGAAACTGTCGTGGTTGAAATCGGCCATCGCGATCGCGGTTGGCTGATAGGCGACGCCGTAGGAGGCTCCTGCGGAGTTGAAACGACCGCCGGAACCGCTGTTGAGGAGCACAAGGACTGTGGAATCTACTTGGCTCAATACGGCGAGGTCAGGATAGCCGTCGCCGTTGATGTCGCCGGACGCAATGCCGGTGGCCGATGCTCCGACGGGATAGGTGTAGGGACCCGCAAAGCTTTGGCCATCGGGCTCGTAAATGAAGACCGCTGCATCGAGGTTGGAGTTGTCGCTGACGGCGAAGTCGGCGAAGCCGTCCTGATTAAAGTCGGCCACGGTGACGCCGGTGAAGGTCACAGAATCAAACGAATTGCTCCATGAACCCTCGGACGGGAAATTGCCGTTCGAGCTGCCATAGAAGGCTGTGACGTTGCTCGGGCCAATGACAACGAAGTCCTGATTGCCGTCTTTATTGAAGTCGCCCGTGGCCACAGCGAGCGCGCCGGAGACGTTGAACGCCTGGCTGAAGGTTAGATCGCCCGCGGCGTCGCCCTTGGCCAGCAAGACGACGACAGTCCCATCAGACGCTGCGACGACCAGATCGGTGTATCCGTCGTTGTTGAAATCAGCAGCGGCAATGGCAACGGAGGCTGGGTCGAAGCCAAACGTAGTGGAACTATAGGTCGTTGGCGCTTGGAAGGTGCCATTTCCGTTGCCAAGCGAGATGAGCAAGGATGCGGAGCCGGAACCGGACTCAAGAACCGCGAGATCCTGATAGCCGTCCTTGTTGAAGTCGCCTGTGGCGATAGCGATGACGGTCTGGCCGGTGAACGTGTCGTAGGTGCCTACAGTGGTCAGGCCGCTGGAGCCGCCAACCGTCTGAAGGGTCCCGGTGCCGATAGTGCTCCCATTGTTCTGGAAGCTAATGGGACCGGTGAGGACGCCGACGCCATTGGTAGTGGTGGTGGCGGTTAGATTGATCGCTGTGGGGTAGGTGACCGGGTTGGCGCTCGGGGTCAGGATCACACTGACTGGCGTCGGATTCACTTGAAGCGAAACCGAGTTGGACGTGGCGGCCGCATAGTTACCGTCGCCGGCATAGGACGCCGTAATGGTGTAGGGAGTTGTTTGCGGCGGGAACAAACCGTAACTGAAACTGGCCACCCCTGAAGCATTCACGGTGGGAGTTACATTTGCGGCATCGGGCAGCCCGGTGAGGGTAATGGTTTCGCCGGTGGGCAGAGTGGCGCCGCTGGCCTGAGCCTGGAACGTGACCACCGTGCCTGCCGTGGTTGCAGCGGTGGAACTGGTTAGAACCAGCCCGATGACGTTGCTGTTCACCTGCAGGGTTGTAGACGCGCCGGGGAGGGGGTACTGCGCGTAGTAATTGTTGTCTCCGCTATAGGAGACAGAGATGCTGTGAGATCCGGCGGCAAGCTGGAAGGGCTGCGTCGTCGCCGTTGAAACTCCCGCACCCGGCACCAGGGGCACTGATTGGAGATTGCTGTCGCTATCGTAAAAGTAGGCATAGCCCGTTGGCCCAGCAGCGCCCGAAGCGCCGACAACGGTTGCCGTGAATGTGACAGGCGTCCCATATGAGACAGGTGACGAGGGGCTCGCGGTCACGGACCCGGTCGTATTGGCCGGGGTGATGGTGATCGGTGTGCTTACTGGGGAATTGGGAGCGAGCGGANNCAAGCTGTTGACGGCGAAGTCCAGATAGCCATCGCCATTCATGTCGCCGGTAACGAGCAAGCCAGGAATCGGGCCGCCCTCATTCCCGTTTGATCCCACGCCCGTGTCATATGAGTTGACCACGGTCCAGCTTTGCGGACCTTGCCGCTGCAGCTCTTCAACCCAGACATT
>PMWR01000521.1 GCA_003166055.1 Acidobacteriaceae bacterium | reverse complement strand
CTGCGGCCGCGGAAAACGAAGACGTGTCCGGAGAACGGTTGCTTGTTGAGCACGGTCTGCACCTTCGCACTCAGACCATCGAAACCGCGGCGCATGTCGGTCACGCCGGCGGCCAGCCATATCTTCGTACCGGTGCGCAGGTCGATCATTTGCGCAGACTCTCAAGAATCGATCTCAGCAGTGACGGATCAGCTCCGCGCTCAACGCTGACAATGGCTCTGCCAGGAAACTCGATGTGAATCGAGCCACCCGGCACCGACGGTTCCTTCGCATCAGCCTCGCCTGTAGCGCTGACTGCCTCACCGGGAGCAGTCACAACGACTGGAAGAAGCGACGTCAATGCCGCCGCGGGCTCGCTCAGTTCGCCCCGCTTCAGCGCACGGCGCCACTTGAACACCTGGTTCGCGTTCACACCATGTGCCCGCGCCACCAGCGCCACACTTGCACCGGGCTCCAAGGTCAACTCCGCAATCCGCCGCTTCTCCAACAAAGTTCGCCACCGGCGAACCGGCCGCGAACCTCCTGCATCCTGCCCATCTACCATGACGACATCGTCGTCCTCAAACCAGGGGTCATGCCAGAGGGGGACTCGGGACGCTTACTGTTAACAACTCGTCAGTAACGAAGCAGTTACTGCCTGGTTGCCTGGTGTCGTAGCCGGTAATACATCCAGAACCCCTGCATGGATCGTCGACGGTTCGGCAACGGCTGAGTTCCATAGCTTTGGAATGGACTCTGGCCTCGAAAAATCGGGCTGCCGCGCGAGTGTCTGTATTCGACTGCCCGGCAGGCGGCATAAACTGCGTCCGCTTATCCTTGAGGATTTGCTGCACCGCTGCTCCTCCTCGCGGATTGAAGAGCAATTCCTCCCAACACCATCACCACGGCAATCAGCGCCGCCCACAGCAGGGCTGGATGCTTCTCCGTGAATGGCCGGTCGTCTGGCCGCGGCTGGTATGCCGCATTCCCACGCTCAGCTCCCGCCGTCACAGCCGTCGGATCTGACTGCGCAACAAACATCGTGGCATAGTCGTACCGCGGTGCTGTGAGCGCGGAATCGCCATAGAAGACGGTGTACTGCCGATTTGCGACAGCTTCAAAGCATAGACTCCGTTCTACCATCTCAAGCCGCACCGTCTCGGGTATCAATGGCGCATCGTCTCCGTTGTCGATCATCACCGTCCACTTTGCTGCTGACTCCAACGGCGTTGAGGGCACATCGATCGACAGGCGTTCTTCATCGATCGTGTGACCTTCCTCTATTTTGTGAACACGCAAAACATTTCCCGAATAAACGTTCGGCCGCGCAGGCTCCGATTCATCTGAGGACTTGTTTACCTGCGCCGCCGCCACGGCAATGCTCACGTCCCGGTTGAATAGCGCGGGCATGGCTCCCGGTACCAATGTCACACGATCCACCGGGACGTGTGCAGGCACCATGAATTCGAACACTGTTGAACGGCCTTGATGGACACCGTCCGAGGACGCCGCAACGGTCTCGAACTTTGGAAGAATGGCAGGCAAGTGCTCAACTGAGATGCCGGTTACACTTTCAGGTTTCAAGGGTCCCGCGATGGTGAAGTGCAGGAATCGAAAATCCGATTCAGGAAGATGCAGAGCCGTGCTCCGACCCAGCTTCTGCCCGGTCAGGTCGAAGACAGTATAGGAGCCAATCCGAGTCTCCGCACTCCCGTCCTCGGTTTGGCTGCCTTCTACCGTAACCGTAGCAATAAAGTCTCGCGCAGAGATGGCCAACTCCACCTCGCGGTAATGCGCTTCGGGCATCTCAGCGTCAAAAACAGTCAGTCCATGCCGATCTCCCAGATTCAGCGGAGCAATAGACTTTTCTACTTCCTTTATTGGCTTGGCCAATTGAATCACGTAAGGAGTCTCAATCCCCTCCTGGTAAACACGTAGATCGGCAAGCTCTGGCTCGGCGTGGGCAAAGATCGCTGGATCAATCGTCATACAAGTCTGCCCTCCGCCTTGCGCAACGCTCACAGGTCGTTCGTAGCGGAAGTATCGGACCGCCGGAGAAACAGCGGCGATGGAGAACAGAAGAACTACAGCAGCAATCTTCATAACCTTTGTCCATCTTGCCCACGAAGATTAAGCCAATCGCGCTGATACACAAAGCTCACCGCAAGCAGCAGTGCACCGAGTCCCAAAAAACTCAGAATCCTATAGCCTTGGCTCAACTCGCTGACATCTACAATAAACACCTTTCCGATTGAGACCGCCACCAACAGCAAAGCCTGCCAGCGCAAGAATGCGGAACGCCGCCAGAATCCCGCTGCAAGCAGGGCTGCGCCGAAAAGCATGAACCATCCCGAATAAGTGAACTGCGCATACATGCTGAAGTCGCTGTACAGGTTCGCGTCTCCATGCCACCGCAAGTTCCACCAGTAGCTGTGGATCTCAAGGCCCACTGCCAACAGGATCAGTGCATTCACCACCGCGACCGAGATCCCCGCCAGTCCGGTCCATTGAATGGTCTGATTCTGGTCCGCCTCTGAGTGGTCCGCTTCGGGCCTAGCCCGCGCCGCCAGCCACGCCGCAAAGGCAAAAACCGCAATTCCAACACAATAGGTTCCGAACCGCTCGTTGAACACCGGCGTCGCTATTGCATCAGGATTCACAACTAAAAGCGCCATAAGGCCCAGAGCCAGGCATATCAGTGCCAGCCCTCGCAGCAATCGCGACCGCACCCGATGGGCAACCCACAGCAGCGCCGCTCCTTCCGTAAGCCATCCAATCGTCAGCCAGCGACCATGCGACTTCAACGGAATCGCGATCGTTAAGAAAACCACGGCCACGGACAGATGCAGTGCCGACAGCAGCGCGGGGCTGGCCTTCAACTTTCCTCGTGCCGGCAACCGCAGCAGGAGCAGATAGAACCCGGCAAAGCCGACCGCCAGCCAGGGCTCTACCCAGTCAGTCCCGGCATTCTCGGCCATCGCGTAATATCCCACGAACCCCAGAGCCGCATTCGCAATCGGCAACACGACCTGTGCGAGCGTGTCCCACCCGAAAGGTGCCTCACCTTCCGCTTTCTTGACCCTCACCAGGCGCGGTGCCAATGCGAAAACGATGAAAAAACACGCCAGAAAGAACGCCGTGCGAACCCACTGCGTGTGGGAGTAGTATTCCAGACCCCATGCCAAGAACAGCAGCGCGGAACCGATGTAGGCGGAAAATAGGAGCCGCGACCACGGCCGGAGAACCACCAGCACCAACACGGCGACGTCTAGAAGCAACATGTAGCTAAGTAACGTAACTTCATGGTTCTCGCCGGTCGAGATAAGCACCGGCGTCGAGAAGCCGCCCACGATGGCATAGAGCGCCAGCACCTCTGAATCCTGCACCCATGCCATGAACCCGTTGAACGCGGTCACCACGATCATGGCCGCAAATGCTGCCGCGCTTGGAATCAGATGGAAATATGAGAAGGCAGCCCAGAGCGACAAATACAGAACCCCGCTGCCGATCGCTTTCAGCGAGTAGGAAAATGCCACATAGCCGCGGCGTCTAAACTGCTCCGACCAGGCGATCAGCGCCACACCTGAAATCAGTCCGATCAGCACCCGCCCCAGCGGGCCAATCCAATGATTGTCGATGGCCAGTTTCAGGAACCACGCCATCGCGATCAGCACCGCCAGGATGCCGATCCGATTGAACCACTGCGAACCGATTCGGCTCTCCAGCGACGGCCGAAGCAATGCGCTTTCCGCAGTTCCAAAGCTTGGCGGAGACGCAGGTTGCTCCGCCATTGATGGCGGTTCGTCCACGCTCTCCGTCGATGGACCTTGCCGTGCGATCGCCGTCGCCGAATCCGCAGCAAGCGTTGGTGTCGCCCTCTGCTCTCGAGCCTCCGGAACGATGCCGTAGGTCTGCAGTGCCTCTTCAAGCATTCCCACGCGCGAGCGCAACTCGCTGACCTGTTCTTCCAGATTGCCAGATGTGTGAGGATCCATTGCCGTCCACTTTACAACACCGGCTCGATTTTCATTTAGAATTCGCGGGACTTCTCGTTTGCACGAGATCGTATCTGATCGAATCTCAAATGAGTCATGTCCATCGACAGAATCCCATAGCGTCTTCACCCCGCTTGACATCGTTGAGTGGGTCGATGAAGACGAGACCGCTATTTGTCCAAAATGCCCAGTAGATTCCGTCTTCAGTTCTGCTTCTGGTTATCCCATCACCACAGAGTTTGTCCAACGTAGGGATGACCACTGGTTCTGAAGAGACGGGTTCCGGGCGGATTGTCGCCAATCCGTCTCTAACCCTGACTTTTACCTGCTGGCGGCTCCCGGTAGGCCGTAAACCGAGTCATCCATGGCTGAATGCGGACTGGCACACTTCCCGCGGCGTTCCGCTGCTGGCGCTGGCGTTTTGGACGTAGGACAGACTCACCGCTGGCGCAACGGCGCGTCCTGCGGCCTCTGGGCGCGTTGTTTGGGGGCGTAAACGGAGAATCGAAGACAATACCACCACGGGGCTGTTGGTCGGCGAATGTCAAGTTGGGCTGAATCGCACGAGGTCTACAAACGGCTTGCTTTGCCCCGGTGAAGGTGCTCTGCGCACCGCAACGGTTACCAGCGCGTGCCGATCAGCTCGATGAACAGAGCGATGAAACCAGCCGCCCCAGCAATAGCGAAGGGAAGGTACCAGCGAATCAGAAAGAGACTAACCACCACGGTGATGACCAGGGCCACACGCTATAAGACGAGCTTTCCGCGTCGGTCGTGGATGAATATCTCAATAGGCACCCGGACAGCTAGTAGCGCAAAAATTCCCCCAAAGGCAAAGGCTCCACAGATAAGCAGGAGGAGGATGAGCGCGCCGATGATTCCGGCGAAATCCGCTGCCCATTCAAAGAACCCCTCGATCAACCCCATCTGCGGTCTCATTTCCTGTTTGTGGAGCGCGGGGAAGCTCGTTCGAAGAGAGAATCGGCTCAGCTCCGTGCGCGGACGAGATGGTTATACGGTGGCAAGTTCGCAGGGGAAACCTAACCCTCGGCTACCCACAGGGACAAGATGGCTTCGACTGCAGTTTCGCGTTCAGGTGACTCCATGGGGTGCTTGTCCCGTTCTGCGAAAAGGTCGGCCATCTTGGCGTTGTACGTCACCCACTTCTGTTCTGCAGAGGTCTCAGTTTGCTCGGTCGCACTGGTTGGGTCGGTCATCAAGACCCCATATTATCCATCTACCGGGCTGTGCGCGTTTTGGGGACGATTTAACGAACCTTATTTTGGGACAAGTCAAAACAGCAGTGGAGATTGAGATGTTCCAGGTGGCCGAACTCCGTGCGCCTGCGGCCAGTTCCCCGCCAATGGAACGCTTGCATCTTAGAATGGGCGAACCAGACATGAGTATCTACTGACCTGACGGCGTTTTGGGGACAACCTGGAGAGGTCCCTTACAGCCGAGTGAAGTCTGGCAGCGACTTCAACTTGCGATCATCGGCGCGGCGGCCGCAGCAGGGCGTGTCGAAGATGGTGCAATCACCGATGTGGTGGACATCTCCGACAGTTGCCAGGTCATACGCTTTACCGCAATGCCGGCAAAGGACGGGCAATATCATGCCGGCTGTATCGACCGTCGGCATCATCAATCCATGATCTGTCATGTTATCCCCTCTGGAAACATCCTTTGGCGCGTCCAGGCCGATCCTGGGCCCAGCAGAAAAGCAATCGGCCCCAAGGCGTGAACCTCGGAGCCGATCCACTCTCGCACAGACAGTGGAAAGAAGAATCTGGAATTTGACCAACTTCAAGGTAAGACCCCCGGCCGTCGGGCGGTGGAAGTCGAGGCGAGAATACCGTCGTTCTGCGAGTAACGATGTGACGCAGAGTACACAAGCGCCGTATCTCCTTGCCGATAAGATTTGGCGAGGGCCTCTAGCCTGGAACTCTATGATTGCGAGGGTGCTGACGGGAATTCCCGCACTAACAGCCCTCGATAACAAATGACCCCCTTGAATTACGACTCTTCTTCTTCATCAACTTCGTTCTCGCTGGGCTCAAGTTCGATCAGATCGGTCGGCTCATTACTTATCTGGTCAGAATCTTGAGGCGGATCGAGCACGCCTTCGAGGAGCTTTGCATGCTGGTCATGTAGCTTTTGAAGAGCGGTACACGACGGGCACGTACAGCTCGCGGAGGATGGAGGCCAAGACGTACGACGACGTGGCGTTTCGCTATCTTTCCGCGGACGCGCATCCGGAGGTCACGCAGGAAACCACGGACAACCACCAACTGTTGCCGATGTTAGGCCAGGTAAAGCAGAACATGGGCCGTAAACCGGAGGCCGCCAGCGCCGATGCGGGTTACTGGAGCGAGGTCAACGCGACGGCTGAAAGCGTGGCGGGCATCGATCTGCATATCGCCACGGGACGCGACAAGCACGGCGAGATCAACACAGCCGGCGAGCCGCCGCCGGACCAGGCCACGGCGAAGGAAGCGATGCGGCAGAAGCTGAGCACCGAGGCCGGGCGATCCATTTACAAGATGCGCAAGGCGATCGTCGAGCCGGTCTTCGGACAGATAAAAGAGGCGCGAGGTTTTCGGCGCTTCAGCCTGTGCGGCTTGGACAACGTTCGCCGCGAATGGAAACTGGTGTGCCTGACGTCCAACCTGCTCAAGCTGTTCGGCTCCGGATGGACCCCGCAGGCCGCCTGAGCGGCGGCAAGGGAGGCATTTTCCGCGCCCGGGGCTGGATGGGACAACAATCCCATCAAAACCGAACCGAAATGAATCGAGTACCCGCTCTTGACTCATGCTTGCCCAACCGTCGGCAACGTCAAAACCCGACAGCGGAATCTCTATTCCCGACAGACTCCTAGGAGAGCCGAAATTTCAGGAAAAATTCGGGAAACCTTGACGATTTTGCCTGTTCGGCCGCTTCTGTAAGATGTTTAGATACGTAAGTAACTGATTCTACATGGATAGTCGGCGGTTCAATACCGTCTCCGGCCACCACTCCTTGGTACAAATCCATCTGTTCCTGGCTGCACGGCGTTTTGCGCGAAGCGCACCAGTCCTGCCCGGTGCCCTTAAAAGGCCGTCTGCGGCGTGAATATGCGGCCCGGCGAGCTCATCCATAAAGTCTGTTCACAGACCTTCGCTGGCGCTGCGCGTATAATCCGCTCAATTCTGCGTATGGAATTCTTTTTCATCATTATTCTTGCGATTGCTGTCTTTGTGGTCTGGCTCCGCAACAAGGACGCAACCAGTTCGCAGCGCGAGGACATCGCTCGCCTTGAGCGCGAAATCGATTTCCTGAAATCGCAGTTGGGTGCTCTGGTCAAAGCGCAAGCCGCCAGCCTGGCCAGTGCCGGGCCTGCCGCGGCGCCTCCCGAAACGCATGCCGCTCCGCCCAGACCGAAACAGCCGGAAGCCATGCCGTCTCCCGTTCCACGGCAAGAACCTCCGCTGGCGGCGCCCCCGCCTGCCTCGATCCCGACAGTTACAGCCCACCATGCCCCGCCGCCCGCGGTTGCGGCCTTCAGACCCCCGCCGCCTACGCCCGTTGCCGTACCGCCTCAGGCCATTCCGCCTCTAGCTCCACGGGTTCCGGCACCACCCGCGCCGCCGCAAGCACCCCTCATTCCAAAGCCGGCTGCCGAAGCGCCCGAGCCACCAACCCCCACCACGCCGCCTTCCGGTGCAGAAGCTAAAGCAGCCGCGCGCGAAGCCATTTTTTCCCTGGAGCAGAAGCTCGGCGCCAATTGGTTCAACAAGCTGGGTGTCGCATGTCTGGTGATTGGAGTTGCTTTCCTTCTTGCCATTCAATTCCAGACCTGGGGACCGGGCGGCAAGGTCCTCTGCGGCTTTGCAGTAAGCCTTACACTCCTGGCAGGAGGCGTGTGGCTCGAACGCAAGCCCACCTACCGCATTTTTGCTCGTGGCGCTATCGGAGGCGGCTGGGCGCTGGCCTTCTTCACCACCTACGCCATGCACCACATCGCGGCCGCGCGCGTGCTCGAGTCGCTGGCCGCCGATCTCGTCCTCATGCTGCTTGTCGCCGCCGGCATGGTGGCTCATTCGCTCCGCTACCGGTCCCAAACCGTGACCGGTCTGGCGTTCATGCTCGGCTTCGTCACATTGCTCACCAGCCATCTCGAATCGGCTGACGGCACGGTGGTCTTTAGCCTCTCTGCCAGCGTCGTGCTCGCCGTGGCGCTTGTCATTGTCACCGCGCAGCGCCATTGGGCCTGGCTGGAACTCGCTGGCCTGATTGCCGTCTATCTCTGCCACCTGACCTGGCTCACCCAGGTGCTGCCCGAAAACCACGCGGCCTTCACTGAGTTCTGGCCATCCACCGCGCTCATCCTGCTCTACTGGCTCATCTTCCGCGCAGCCTATGTCGTCCGCACGCCGCTCAATCAGAACGAGGAGAATATCTCCAGCCTTTCCGCCGTGTTGAATTCGATCGGCGTGCTCGGCCTTCTCAAATATCAGGCCGCGCATCCCGAGTGGGCGTTCTGGGCGCTGATGGCGCTGGGCGCAATTGAAATGGCGTTGGCTTTCCGTGTCCGTTCGCGTCGGCGGCAGGCGTTTGTAGTGCTCTCCACCATTGCTACTGTTCTGCTTGTCTCCGCGGTGCCGTTCAAGTTTCATGGTGTCAGTTGGCCGGTGCTGTGGCTGGTGCAGGCGCAGGTTCTCGCCGTCTCCGGCCTGCGTCTCAGTGAGCCGGTCTTCCGCAGGCTCGGCTTGCTTGTCGGCGTTATCACCGGCGGAGTACTCGCTTTTCACGATGCGATTCCGCTTCTGCTCTTCCGGCTCGCCAACTCCGATCCATCCCATCACGCGTCGCTCACCGCAGCCCTGGCACTCGCAGCAACGCTCTATTGGATTCACGCCGAAGTCTATCCGCGCCGCTGGCCGCAAATCGCCGAAAACGATCTCGAAGCATTCGCGCTGCGCATCATCAGTTGGCTCGGCACAGGCGCCGCCGCCGCTGCTCTGTGGGTAGCGCTGCCCGACCTTTGGCTTCCCATCGGCTCGCTTGCGCTTGTTCTCGCACTCGCAATCGCGGCCCATCGATTCCGCTTCACCCGTCTCGAGCTTCAAGCCGATATTCTCGCCTTCGCCTCTGCTGCCGTTCTGGCCATTCATCACGTTGCACCGCTTGCCCTGTTCCGACTCGACTATCCAGATCCCAGCCACCACCCCGCCGAGACCGCAGTCCTCGCCATCGGCGCCGCAGCTTTTTGGATCCGCTCCGAGGTCTTTCCCCGCGTAATACCTTCAGTCAATTTCGGCGATTCCTCGCCAATCGATTTGAATCCCTGGCAGAACTTTGCGCGGACGGTCATCAGTTGGTTTGGCGTAGCCGCGGCCGCCGCTTCTCTCTGGGTCGCGATGCCCGATCTCTGGCTTCCCATCGGTTGGCTCGCGCTTCTGCTTCTACTCGCACTCGTCTCTCAACGTCTCGGCTCCGCTACCCTGGCGCTTGAAGCAGACGCGCTCGCAGTGCTGTCGGCTATCGTGCTCGCGTTCCATCATGTTGCGCCGCTTGCGCTTTTCCGGCTCGACAACCCCGACCCGAACCACCATGCGGCGGAGACGTGAGTGCTTGCTCTCGCCGCCGCGGCCTGGTGGATTCGCTCTGAAGCTCTCCCTCGTCTCTTGCCCCTTCGCACAGGCGCCACTGTTTCGGGATTCGACCTGGCCGCTTGGCAGTCGCTGACAATCTCCGCTACAAGCTGGCTAGGCGCCGCCGCTGCCGCCGCTGCGCTTTGGGTCGCCCTGCCCGCTTCGTGGGTCGTCGTTGGCTGGCTCGCGTTGGTGGTGGTGCTGGGATTCGCCGCTGACTGGATCAAAGCGCAAACCCTCGCCTTGCAAGCCGATTTCCTGGCTTTGGCGTCTCTGCCTGGGCTGTTTGTCTGGGACGTTTGGACACAAGGGTGGTGGGACCACAAAGCGCCGCTTATCGCCGCCGTTGCGCTGCTTTACGCGGGCATGCGGCGCAAGACTTCTCCGTCAGGCTTGCCGCGCTATGTCGCCCCCACTTACTCCTGGGCGGCCACGCTGCTCATGTCATTTGCGGCTGCGGAACTCTCTTCCGCCATAGCATTGACTCCAATCTGGATCCTGCTCGGGCTGGCTCTCTTTGAACTCGGCCGCTTCACTCGCAAAGGCTTTTTGCGCTGGCAAGGCTACATTCTTNNATCGCCCTGTGGTTCGCCTATCGCTTCCCATCCACCTGGGTTCCCGTGCCCGGCGGCGAATCGTGGGTCACCCCCATTTGGGCCGGCATGGCCGCAATTCTGCTAGCCCTTGCCTGGCTCATGCGCCGCAGAACTTTCCTGGTGCAAGCAATGGTCCTGGTAGTTGCCGTCGCAGCGCGTGGACTCTTTCTTGATTTGCTCGCAGATACTTCCGCAGCCAATTTCTGGCACGGCCCGCTCTTTCATCTTGGAGTAACCGCCCTTATCCTCACCGCCGCGCTTCCCTTTGCATATCAACTGCGCAACCAGGATCGCTTCCCCGCGCCAACCTTCTCGTTAGCGGATGAACTCTTGATGTATCTCCGCCATCCTGAGCAATGGTTCTTCTTCGCCGCGTTTGGCCTCGAGGCAATCACGCTGGCCGCCAAGCTCATCTCGGGCCACATCACCATCGCCTGGAGTCTCCTCGGCCTCGGCGTCTTCCTCTTTGCATTAATCGTGGGTGAGCGCAGCTTCCGCCTCGCCGGCCTTGGCCTGCTGCTCGTCAGCGTGGCCAAAATTCTGCTCATCGATGTCTGGAAGCTCTCACCCACCGACCGCTACACCACCCTCATCGTCCTGGGCCTTGCGTTGCTCGCTGTCTCGTTCCTCTACACCCGCTTCGCCGCCGTCATTCGCAAGTTTCTCTAGCTAGTCTGGCTAAACTCCGCCTACACGGAGCTTTTCCAGCAATGCGGTACAATCAGCAGCACAGAATCAAACCCTTCCTTTATGACTACAACTGAATCCGCTCTCGCCAGCGAACCGCCGCCCGCCCCTGCTGAGGAGCCGCGCAGCACAAGCGGCTTCTGGTCCCTCATTGCCACGCAATTCCAGGGTGCCTATAGCGACAACATCCTCCGCAATCTGCTGCTTTCCATCATTGTTGGCATGAACCTTGAGCAGGGCCGGCGCGAGACCTTCATCTCCGTCGTCACACTGCTGTTCTCCTTGCCCTTCGTGCTCTTCAGCATGCCCGGCGGCTGGCTCGCTGACCGCTTCAGCAAGCGCCAGATCACCATCTGGACCAAGGTCATGGAGATTGGCTCCATGGTTGTGGCCACAGTTGGCCTGGCCATGCATTCGCTGCCCATTTCGTTCGTCGCGCTCATGCTTGTCGCCACGCAGGCCGCGCTTTTCGGTCCATCCAAATACGGTCTGCTCCCTGAACTGCTTCCCGCCAAGCGATTGTCCTGGGGCAACGGTGTCATTGAACTCGGCACGTTCCTCGCCATCATCGTCGGCACCGTCACCGGCGCAACCATGGCCGAGAAATTCCGCGGCCATGAAGTCTATGCCGGCTATGCGCTGCTTTCCCTCGCATTCATCGGCCTCCTCACCAGCTTCTTCATCGATCGCGTTCCCGCTGCCGCACCCGAAAAGAAATTCAACGTCAATATCGTCGGCGACCTGTGGCAGCAAATCAAATTGATGCGCCGCGATCCGCCGCTGTTCCTGGCCGTCGCCGGCAATACCTACTTCTGGTTTCTTGGATCGCTGCTGTTTTCAACCATCGTTGTCTACGGCCCCGACGTTCTGCACATAGGCCAAACCAAAACCGGCTATCTGAACGCCACATTGGCCATCGGCATCGGCATCGGCAGCATGATCGCCGGTTGGCTCAGCGGAAACAAAATCGAGTACGGGCTCATTCCGCTGGGTTCCATCGGCATGACCGTCACAGGCGTGCTGCTTGGCGCTACGCATCATGGCTTGATCGGATCGGCTCTCCTGCTCGGCGCGCTCGGCTTCTGGGCCGGCTTCTTCGCCGTCCCCGTCAACGCGCTCATTCAGCATCGCCCCAGGGAAGAAGACAAGGGCGGCATCATCGCCGCCGCCAATCTGCTCTCGTTCATCGGCATCGCGCTCTCAGCCGGTGTCTACTACGTCTTCACCAAGTACATTCATCTCGATCCACGCGGCGTCATTCTCGTTTCCTCCTTTATCACCGCCGCCGGAACCGTCTACGTGCTGATGCTGCTGCCGGAGTGGTTCGGGCGCCTGATCCTCTTCTTCGTCACGCACACCATCTATCGCGTCAAAGTCCTTGGCCGCGACAACTTTCCCGAGAAGACCGGCGCATTGCTCGTCTGCAACCACATGTCCTTCGTGGACGTCGCCCTGCTCATCGCTTCCACCGACCGGCCCATCCGCTTTCTCATGTACAAGGGCATCTACGAACACAAGATCATCAAGCCATTCGCCAAAATGATGAAGGCCATCCCCATCTCCAGCGAACAGCGCCCACGCGATATGATCCGCTCGCTGCACACAGCAACCGAGGCTCTGCACAACGACGAAATCGTTTGCATCTTCGCTGAAGGGCAGATCACGCGCACCGGCCAGTTATTGCCCTTCCGGCGCGGCCTCGAACGCATCATGAAAGGCGTCGAAGTCCCCATCATCCCCGTGAATCTCGATGGGGTGTGGGGCAGCATTTTCAGCTTTGAGCGCGGCCGGTTTCTGTGGAAAGTTCCGCGCCGCATCCCGTATCCAGTCACTGTCAGCTTCGGCACTCCTATGCCACCCACATCAACGGCCATCCAGGTGCGCAGCGCAGTGCAGGAGCTGCACGCCGAGGCATTCCAGCGCCGCAAGCGCCGCATGAAGACGCTCGATTGCGCATTCGTGCGCACCGCCCGACGCCATCCACTGCGCTTCATGATGGCAGATGGAAAAACGCCGAAAGTGTCGTTCGGCTCCGCGCTCACCAAGACAATGTACATCGCGCGCCGACTGCGCAACCAGGTCGGTCAGCAGCATATGGTCGGCATGTTGCTGCCGCCATCCGTTGGCGGAGCGCTCACCAACTACGCGCTCATGCTGCTCGGCCGCATCCCCATCAATCTCAACTACACATCGTCCAGCGAAGTCATTGCGTCCTGCGCCGGCCAATGTGGCGTCGATGTGGTGATTACATCAAAAGCCTTCGTCGAGCGCTTTCCCAATCTCGTCATTCCCGGCCGAACCTTGTTCCTTGAAGACGCATTAGCCGCCCCGCGTTTTGCTGAAAAAATGTCCGCGCTTGGGTTCGCGTGGCTCATTCCATCTGCATTTCTTCGCGGAGCACTAGGCGCAAATCGCATCAAGCTCAGTTCGCCGGTGACGTTTGAAGCAACCGGCAGCAAGCCTTCCGCAGTCGATGGACTCGCCACCGTGATCTTTTCCAGCGGCAGCACCGGTGACCCCAAGGGCGTGATGCTTACCCACTTCAACATCATGTCCAACATTCAGCAGGTTTCGCAGGTCTTCATGCTCGATGGCCGCGACAAGATTCTCGGNNGAGGGCTACGGCTGCACCGAGTGCTCGCCTGTGGTGACCGTGAATGGCCGCGATTTCCGCGCACCCGGATTTCGCCAGGTAGGCGGGCGTCGCGGCAAAATTGGCCACCCGCTTCCCGGCGTCTCCGTGCGCGTCGTCGATCTGGACACAGGAGAGCCGGTCGCTCCAGGAACCGCGGGCATGCTGCTGGTTAAGGGCCCCAACGTGATGAAAGGCTATCTCGGCAAACCGGAGAAAACAGCCGAGGTCCTTCAGGATGGCTGGTATACCACCGGCGACGTTGCGCTCATGGAAGAAGACGGTTTCCTCACCATCACCGACCGCCTCTCGCGCTTCAGCAAGATCGGCGGCGAAATGGTCCCGCACATCAAGATTGAAGACAAGCTGCACGAGCTCGCCGGCGTGACCGAACAGGTCTTCGCAGTATCCGCACTTCCCGATGAGAAGAAGGGCGAACGCATCGTGGTCATCACTACGCTTTCAGCAGAAAAGCTCGCGCCTGTGCTCGAGAAGCTGCCGCAGTGCGATCTTCCCGCTCTATGGAAGCCGCGAGCAAATCAGTTCTTCCGCGTCGATGCGTTGCCCATGCTGGGTACCGGAAAGATCGATCTGCGCGGCGTCAAGCAACTTGCAGCCACCATGGCCCAATCCGTCGAAGCCCCAACCGCCGAGGCTGCGGAGTGAGAACTGTAGTGCGTTTTACCGTGTATTCAATCGCAGATTCACGATTTGATTCGCGCCTCAGAGGGATTTCGTCGTGATGGACGCGCAACATCAGGTACTCAACTTCGGGATCGCGCTTATCAGCCGCACCCTCATGCTGCGCGATCGCCTGCTCGGCAGAGTTGCGAGCCCCCTGCCCATGGATGCGGCCATCAGCGTCTCCCGCCACACCATTCCAAGCGGCCGCAATCGCATCGACGCCGTGTTCGTCACGCCCGATGCAAAGAACCTGAAAGCGAATTTGCTCCTCTGCCACGGCATTGGAGAAACCGTCGAGCACTGGTTCATCGTGCAGCAACTGCTGGCATCGTGCGGCGTCGCCACGCTCATGTTCAATTACTCAGGCTACGGCCGCAGCACTGGGCTCTTCACCGCGCGCCAGGCCGAGCAGGATGCAATCTCCGCTTTTCATTACCTGCGTGAAATCGCCACGCCCCTGCCCACCTCAATTCTCGGTATGTCTCTCGGGAGCGGCATCGCCGCCGCGATTCTTCCGCGGATACCCGCCCATCGCCTTGTGCTTTGCGCCGCCTTCACATCGCTCAGAAAAGGTGCGGTCAGCATCGCGCTTCCCAAATCTCTTGGCTTTCTCGTTCCCGATATCTGGGACTCGGAAAATGCCTTGCGCACCTTCGCAACTCCAGTCCTCATCGTTCACGGCAGCAAGGACCGTCTCTTCCCAGTTCGCATGGCAGAAGAGCTCAAAGCCGCGTGCGTCGCGCCTTCGGAACTCATCGTTGTTGCGGGACTCGCGCACAACGAACCCTTTTATCGTCCGCAGAGTTCTTACTGGAGCCTGATCGCTTCACGCCTCATCTGAGCGAGCCGAACCTGCATCGCGTACGCTGGTGGACCCTGACCGAAGTTGTTCGCCTTAATCTCTTCCCGTGCAGTCGTCGCTGGAATAGCCGCTGTTGTATATTTTGACTGCCGCGGTCAGATCTCCGGTCTCACCGCCGTATACGACGTCCGCCAGGCTCTCAACCAGATCCTCGTCAATACCGAGAAGACCAACAGCTCACTTCGCAGCCGGCGCCACGTCCTGAACGACGCCCACAAGCGAACCTGCGCAAAACTCAACAGGGCACACCAACCCTGGTTTCGCTCCGGGTAGTTCCCATTCCCGAAATAGCTTGCCGCGATGCTATGCACTCCGATGGCAAGACTGCTGGTCGAAAACGTGGCCACTCCACCGGCGTTCATGGGGCCTGTTTCGAATTGCATTGTGTCATTCAGAAAACTTACCGTGCTTGTTGGTTCTGCATTGCTGCCAGAACTGGGGATGACCATTGGCTCCAGGATAAGTCGGAAGGACACCTGTTTACGGTCCCGATGGCAGCCGGTGTATCGGCGGCATGACCTCTGAGGGGATTTGCTGAATGGGGCGGATATTCAAGAGGATGAAGGTGCTTCGACTCAGTGTGGGGTAAACTGCCGCGTCGCTGAAACACTCGAAGTTGGAAGCGCATGCGCAGGCGCTTGCCTGGCAGGCCGGAAGCGGGGCGGTTTCCCGAAAGCGCGCCCGCATCATCGAAATCCTGCTAGAATCGACCTTTCCGGCCACACACGCCGTCAAGAGAAACTTGTCCGTAGGAAACCCTCATCGTGCCAGAAGAACCAAAGACAAAATCCGTGACCTACGCAGACGCTGGCGTGGACATCTCGAGCGGCGACCGTGCCAAGGAGCGCATCAAGTACCTGGCGCAGAAGACATTTAACCGCAATGTGCTGGGAGAGATCGGCGGCTTTGGCGCGCTGTTCCGGCTGGACATGCAGCGGTGGAAGAATCCGATTCTGGTGAGCTCGGCGGACGGGGTGGGGACCAAGCTGAAGATCGCCTTTGAGCTGGGGTTGCACCACACGGTGGGCACGGACCTGGTGAACCATTGCGTGAACGACATCGCGGTGCAGGGCGCGACGCCGCTGTTTTTTCTTGATTACCTGGCGAGCGGGCGGCTTGACCCGGAGGTGACCGAGGCCGTGGTGAGCGGGCTGGCCGATGGGTGCAAGGCGAACGGGTGCGCGCTGATTGGCGGCGAGACGGCGCAGATGCCGGGATTCTATACCGACGGGGAGTACGACCTGGCGGGGTTTATTGTGGGAGCGGTGGATCGCGACAAGCTGGTGACGGGCGCGGGGATCAAGCCGGGAGACGTGCTGATCGGGCTGCCGTCGACGGGGCTGCATACGAACGGCTATTCGCTGGCGCGAAAACTGTTTTTCGAAGTGGCCGGCTACAAGCCTTCTCAGTACGTGACGGCGATGAAAGAGAAGGCAGGGACGGCGCTGATGAAGACGCACCGGAGCTATCTTCATGTGATTCAGAAGCTGGTGGCGGCGGGACTGACGGCAGGGATGGCGCATATTACGGGCGGAGGGATTACGGAGAATCTGCCGCGGATTCTGCCCAAGAATACAGAGGCGCACGTGGAGTTGGGGTCGTGGCCGGTGCTGCCGATTTTTGAGCATTTGCAGGCGCTGGGGCAGGTTTCGCAGGACGAGATGATGCGAACCTTCAACATGGGCGTGGGGCTGATTGCCGTGATTCCAGCGGAGAAGTTTACGCGGGCGAAGAACCTGCTGGTGCGGGCGGAAGAGAAGTTCTTCGTGATTGGCCGCATTGTGAAGGGCGATCGGCGGGTGCATTACACGTGAAGGGAATAGGGAATAGGGAACAGGGAATCGTGCGGATTGCAGCTTAACATGGACCGATCAGCCTTGGACTCAACGGAAACTGGGATAACTTCCTCAAGCAGGCCGACAGCTATGTACTCTAACTCGTCCGCACAGTCCACTTTGAAGCTTGGCATTCTGTTGTCGGGGCGGGGGTCGAACTTTCTGGCGATTGCCGAGTCGATTCGCGCGGGACGGCTGAAGGGCGCCGAGATCGCGGTGGTGATTTCGAACGTGGCGGAGGCCGGCGGGCTGAAGGCGGCGCGGGAACTGGGGCTGGCGTGCGAGGTCTTCGTTTCAAAGGGACGCAGGCGCGAAGAGCATGACGCCGACGTCATTGCCTGCCTGCGGGCGCATGGGGTGGAACTGGTTGGCCTGGCGGGGTATATGCGGCTGCTGTCGCCGGGGTTTATTGCGGCGTTTCCGAATCGCATTTTGAATATTCATCCATCGCTGCTGCCGGCGTTTCCGGGCCTTGAGGCGCAGGCGCAGGCGTTTGAGTACGGGGTGAAGCTGGCAGGATGCACCGTGCACTTTGTGGATGAGCACCTGGATCATGGGGCGATCGTGGTGCAGCGGGCGATTGCCGTGGAGGATGGGGACGATGCGCACCGGCTGGCGGAGCGGATATTGGCTGAAGAGCACGTTGCATACAGCGAGGCGATTGGGCTGGTGGCGAGCGGGGAGTATGAGATTCGGGGACGGCGGTTTGTGAAGAAAAGCTTTCAGGGGTTGGGGCAGGACCGCTCACTGTCCACTGACGTTGGATCGGTAATGTGAAGTCGGCTTCCTTCCGAATGACAAAAAGCGCCCGGCTCAGCCTGGTCATCTTGTCGATGCAGCGCCGCACCGGGCCCCGCGCCGCCTTGCCCTGCTGCGCGTACTCCCGCCCAACCAGCACCTGCTCCACCCAGCCATAGAGTCGATGGCGGTCTTCGGATTCAAACTGGATTTCCTCGCTGGCCGCGACAAACCGGCCAATCGATTCCAAACTCAACTTCTCTGCGTCGTCCATGCGAATGTTCACTACCCAGCATGACC
>PMWR01000643.1 GCA_003166055.1 Acidobacteriaceae bacterium | reverse complement strand
CTAACCGGCTTACGAAGGCCGTGTCGTCGAATACGGCGGAGGGATGTTCATTCGCCTATGACGCCTTCGGGACCGGACCCAGGAGTCAGCAAATGGGACGGGCAACAATTGTTTCACCGAGAATCTGACCTTCAACAACACGGCCACCAACCACATTGATGGATACAGCTAAGAGAGTTCTGATCTCCGCGGGAGTAAGCACAACGGGCGCCGACTTTCGCTTCGCGCTTTGACGCAAGAGTCGAATTGGATTTGCGGTCGCACCTGCTTGCTTGTAAATCTGTACCCCCCAACGATCGCATATTTATTCCGACTTATCCAACTCTCGTAAGTAATTTATTATAAACAACTTATACGAGACAATGATGAGAATCTGCAAAACTTTCACCTTATGCGTAAATTGCCGTGGAAACTTTCATCTTATGAGGTCCAGAGGTTTCATCTTATGGGGTGCGTGGTTTTGTAACCTATTGAAAAATATGAACGTCAGCTTTCAGCTTATGCGTAAACCCACAATGCTGTGTCTCACTGACGGTCATCGAATCGTTCTTCAGATCTCAGGTTGGCGGCGTCCCTCCAAATCCGGCCCTTACACAGTTGACCACGTTACTCGCGGAAGCGGTGTGACGTGGTCTATCGCGTATTGGCGGGTGCAATGTGTGGGCGAGTCCGGGGAGGCTGAACTGCGCGTCCGCCCAGCGATGCTGTTGCGTTACTAGTATTGGCCGTACCGGCCCTTGATAGAGTCGAGGAGTTTAGCGGAGTCGTAGCCGACACCGTCCTTGAAGACGATTTCGACCTTTTCAATGTCGTCGATGTTGACGGCAGGGTTGCCGTTGATGACAACGAGATCAGCGTTTTTTCCGGGTGCGATGGAGCCGATGGTCTCCTGCCGGCCGAGATAGATCGCGCCGTTGAGCGTGGCGATCCTGATGGCCTCGAGTGGCGTGAATCCGTCGGAATCGACCAGGAGTTCGACCTCGCGCTGGTCGCCGAATCCGGGAAGTACGCCGCCGTCGCCGGTTGGGTCTGGACCGGCGAGCAAAAGTCCGCCGGCCGCGACAAACTTGTGTTCAAGTTGCGCGTTGTGCTGGTAGGCGAGTGCGCGTGCCGGGTTGGCGGGGCGGGTTAGCTCAAGGTTGCGCGTGTAGAGATAGGCCTCCCGCGTGGGCGGGGACATCGCTTCGAGGACCCGATTCTGCAAATGGAGATGCTGGGGTATGGAGCTCTCGAAGACAGGAAGTGTGCTGGTGACGGCGACGTGGTGGTTGACGAGAAGCTTGATGAGAGCGGTCGCGTCTGTGCCGTCAGGATCCATTCCAGCGAGAGTTGGATTACCGGAAGACCGCGGGCAGAGGTCGGGCTGCTTGCCGGGGTCGAGCTGAGTGTTGACGAAAAAGCCGTGTTCCAGATTGTCGATTCCGATCTCGGCGGCTTCGGGGTAGGTGACGGCGCAGAGGTGGCCCGTGATTTTGAGGCCATGTTTGTGAGCCTCATCCACGGCGGCCTTCAACTCGGCGCGCGTGATATTCATGTAGGCCTTGTAACTTGTAACTCCCTGAGCTGCCCAGTAGTCGACGAAGGCGCGCGCATCGTCGGGACCGGTGAGGTTGTGCATCTGGACGAAGGGGCTGTTCGGACCTTCAAGGTAGGGTGCTGTCACGTCCATGTGCGGACCGGGCAGGTGGCCGAGGTCGATTTCGCGGCGTAGGTTGAGGTCGAGGTAGGGCTCGACGCTGCCGGTGGTGCGCATGGTGGTGACTCCCGCAGCGAGGTACATGCGGGGCGAGGTAAATGTCATTTGGGGCACGATGAGAGGCGGCTCGGACGATCCATCGGCAGCTTCGTCGGCGCGGGCGATGTAGTAGAGGTGGTCATGCATGCCGACCAGGCCGGGAATGACGGTGCGGCCCGAGAGATCGATGATTTGCGCCGGGGAGTTGGCTGGCGGCGTCGCGCCGATACTGACGATTTTGCCGTTTTCGATGAGGATCGATTGGTCTTCGAGAGGAGCTGCGCCCGTGCCGTCAATGATGCGAACGTGGGTGAGCAGCACCGCTTGGGCATTGACCCCGACATACTTGAGGACATCGGGAGAAAGCTTGGGCGCCTGGGCGTTAAGCGTGGCACAGGCGGCCGCGAGTGAAAGCGCAAGCACGGCGTTGAGACGATGATGCATGGGAAATCTCCAGGGGATCGAAGGTTCTTGAGGAAGCGGGGTGCGTTTTATCCTGCGCAGGCAAATTCAATTAGAGAGTAGAACATGGCGCCGTTACAATCAACGATATTGCTTCTGCAAGGTATAGAGAGGAATGCAATGCGAATCTCCGTCGTTCTGTTAATGCTCGCCCTGTGCGGGTGTCTGCCTTCGCGAGCCCTTCAGCCCGACAGCAAGGCCATTGCTGAGTATCTGAAGGCCTTGCCAAACGCGAACAAGCCAGCCTTTGACGAGGCAACAATTCTTTCGCTGGCCGCGCTGCCGCTGTCGTGCGTCGATCATCCCCAGGTGACAGAAGATCACACGCACGACTATTTGTGGGTTCATGACACGAAAGCGCATCCAACTGAAGACTACAGCAAGGATCGAGCCTTTTATGGGTGCTACGATTGGCATTCCGCCGTGAACTCGACCTGGGTTCTGGTGGCACTTTTGAAGCAGGATCCAAAGATGTTTTTGGCGCCTGTCATTCGGCAGCGGCTGACAGAGCATCTGGGAAAGGAAAACATCGCCGGCGAGGTAGCGTTCTTCAGTTACTCCAAACCCGACGATTCCGAAGGGAAGAATTTTGAGCGGCCGTATGGCTATGCGTGGCTGCTGAAGCTTTACGGAGAACTTGCTTCCTGGAACGATCCCGACGGACAGAAGCTTGCCGCCAATGTGAAACCGCTTGCGGAACTCATGGCGGGGAAGTATGTAAGTTATCTGAATAGTCTTCCCTATCCCATGCGCGTTGGCGTTCATCCGAACACGGCCCTCACCATGGGGTTTGTTCTCGATTACACCGATGCAGTTCCGGATGCGGCGGTGAAGACAGCGGTGCATGACGCGGCCATGCGCTTCTTTGGCAATGATAAGAATTGTCCGACTGCGTACGAGCCGAGCAACGGAGATTTCGCGTCGCCCTGTCTTACCGAAGCAATGCTGATGGGGCGCGTCATGGATCAACAGCGTTATGTTGCGTGGCTGAATGCGTTTCTGCCGCCAGTGTATTCCGCCGAATTCAAAGTCTATCAATCCGACATTGACACGATGCGCGTGAAGGCATCGGGAAGCTCGGCTGATGCAGAGGATAAAGAAGGCCTGCTTGGATCTAAGGCCCACCTGATTGGCCTGGCGTTTCAGCGGGCTGCGGATTTCGAGAAGATTGCCGCCGCGCTTCCCAAGGATGATTTGCGTGTTCCCGTGTTTCAGAAACTCGCGACGATCAACGCACAGCGCGGTTTTCAAAAGATTGGAGATGCTGGGTACCTGGGGCAACACTGGCTGGCCACCTATGCAGTTCTCTATATGCAGGCGGAGAGTGCGGCAGCGCAGAAGTAAGATCTGGCGTGATGTGAAAGGTTGATTCGAGTTTCTATGCGCGTGGCAATCGACACCGGCGGTACATTCACGGACTGCGTCTATCTCAGGGATGGGAAGCTCCAGGTCCTGAAGGTTTTTTCTACGCCTGCCGATCCTGGTCTGGCTGTTCTTGAGGCGTTGCGCAAGATTTGTGCGCCAGAGCGCGTGGTTGTGCGCCATGGTACGACGGTGGGCACCAACGCAATGCTGGAAAGAAAAGGGGCGAGGGTTGCATTCGTCACCACGGCGGGATTTGAAGACGTGATTGCCATTGGCCGGCAGGCTCGAGCCAAGTTGTACGACTGGTTTCAAGTTGCGCCCGATTGCCTTGCTCCAGCAGAGCTTCGTTTTGGAATCGAGGAACGGACAACTGCGGAAGGAATTGTGCTGAAGAGCGGGGAGCCGGCTGCGCTCGAACAATTGGCAGAGCGCATTGGCGCGTCGAGCGCGGAAGCGATAGCCATCTCGCTTCTCTTTTCCTTTGCGAATCCATCCAATGAGAGCATGGTTCACGCCGCGCTCAGTGGAATTGGAATTCCTGTTTCCGTTTCGCATCTTATCTTGCCGGAATTTCGCGAATACGAAAGGGCATCGACGGTTGTGGCCAACGCGTATCTTTCGCGCATCGTGGGCGGCTACATGGAGAAGCTTGTGGCGAGCGTTGGCGCGGAATTCGGAAGCAGGATTGAGGTGATGCAATCGTCTGGCGGGATTATCCCAGCGAGAATCGCCGCGCATGAGCCGGTGCGGACCTTGCTGTCTGGGCCCGCGGGCGGAGTGATGGGCGCGTATCAAATGGCAAAGCTGGCCGGCTTCGACAGAATCATCGGGTTCGATATGGGAGGAACGTCGACAGACGTTTCGCTTGTCGACGCAAACATTGGCGGTCCGCAATTGAGCACCGAATCCAATGTCTCTGGAGTGCCGATCGGGATCCCCATGCTGGATATTCACACGGCAGGCGCGGGCGGAAGTTCACTGGCGCGATTCGATTCCGGCGGATTGCTGCATGTCGGTCCGGAGTCGGCAGGATCGTCGCCCGGGCCGATCTGTTTTGGCCGCGGCGATCAGCCGACAGTGACGGATGCAAATCTGATTCTTGGACGCCTTGATTCGAGCAGCTTTCTTGGCGGGGCTGTACCGCTTGAC
>PMWR01000322.1 GCA_003166055.1 Acidobacteriaceae bacterium | reverse complement strand
GCTGGCGGAAACCGTGGCGGTCCATGCCGATGAACCATTGCTCGGTGGCGCGGAAGATGGTGGGCTTATGGCAGCGCCAGCAGTGCGGATAGGAGTGCTCAAGTTGAGAGCCGCCCAGCAGCGCGCCGCGTTCTTCGAGCATGGCGACGATGACGGGATTCGCCTTCCACACGGTCAGACCGTCGTAAGCCGGCGGCTGCGCGTTATGCCAGGAATCCGGATCGAAGTGAATATGTCCCGTGGCATCGACGCGGGAGGTGGGGTCGAGGCCGTAGCGCTGGCCGGTCAAGAAGTCGTCGGCGCCGTGGGAGGGTGCGGTGTGGACTGCGCCGGTGCCCTGGTCGGCAGTGACATAGGTGGCCAGCACTCCGAGGATGCTGCGGTCGAGGAACGGGTGCTGGAATGTGGTGCGCTCGAGCAGGCTGCCTTTGAAGCGGGCGAGTTCTTTCGCTTCGCCGAGGTTGCAGGCAGCGACTACGCTGGGGGCCAATTCCGCGGCGACGATATAGACGGGGCCTGGTTGAGGTTCGTGCTCTCCCACCCTTGCCGCAGAAGAAAGCGGCAAGGATGGGGCACCCTCGGTTGTGGTATCGCCAGCGTTGCCGGAGGCATTCGTGGCGAGGGCTACATACTCAAAATCCGGATGAAACGCGACCGCCAACGACGCGGGAAGGGTCCACGGGGTCGTGGTCCAGATGATGGTGTAGACCTCGCGGCCGGCGAGGGCTGGGTGGATGGCCTCGGGGTCCGATGTGAGCTTGTAGCGCACGTAGACCGAGGGGCTGGTGTGCATCTCGTACTCGACTTCGGCCTCGGCCAGGGCGGTGCGGTCGTGGATGCACCAATAGACCGGCTTGAGACCGCGGTAGACGAAGCCNNTAGTCGCGGGCCATGGTTTTATAGGGCTTGTCCCAGCGTCCGAAGCAGCCAAGGCGCTCGAACTGCGAGGTCTGAAGGTCGACGTATTTCTGCGCGTAGGCGCGGCAGGCATCCAGTACGGCCGGGGCCGGCATCTCAAGCTTTTTACGGCCGAGCTGCTCGTCGACCTTGATCTCGATGGGCAGGCCGTGACAGTCGTAGCCGGGAACGTAAGGCGAGTCGAAGCCGGCCATGGTTTTCGACTTGACCACAAAATCCTTCAGTCCCTTATTGAGAGCGTGACCCAGGTGCAGCGGGCCGTTGGCGTAGGGAGGACCGTCATGGAGAATGTAGGCGGGGCGGCCCTGGCCGGCCTTGCGCAACTCGGCATAAAGGTCCAGTTTGGCCCACCGAGCGAGCCGAAGCGGTTCATTCTGGGGCAGATTGGCCTTCATNNAGAGTCGCCTTCAACTCCGGCGCTGGAGACATCGTCACTCCCTGGGATCGATCGAACTTGTTCATCTTCCAGTGTAAATGGCGACCCCAAGAAAATTTGGGTAACAACTTTCGTCTTCAGTCGTCTATTGTTTATGGGAACTCGATCCACAGCGGAATATGGAAGCCCGGAGCATGAGACCCTTTGAGGCAAGACAAAGTTGGGCGGGTTCGAGCATAATGGAGTGATGGGCCGAGGCGACGTGGAGCATCCGTCTATGCGGTTCAGGACAACCAACGCACCAGCAAACATGGAAAACGACCCATCTATGACCAACACGGAATCCCAAGGCGCGGCAGCCCTTACGGGCGGTCATGAATTCGATGGTTTCCTCGGCAAAGCGTTTGAGGAAAAGCCCATCTGGGCCGCTCTCTACGAGAGCATCCGCGACGTGTTCTTTCCGGTCAAGCTGCCGCCGCTGGAACTGACCTCCAAGCCGATTCCGGTGCCGGACAGGATGGCAGTGAAGCCGAATCCATGGGCCATCGGCATCTCCACGGGCGTGAACGGGGCAATTCTTCTGGTTGTGCTGTTCCTGGTGGGCAGGACCATTGTCAACGCGGTAACCAAGCCCCAGGTGAATATAACCCCGGTGGATATTTCGGATTTCAATGCCCCCAAGTCAAAGATTTCAATTGGCGGTGGCGGCGGCGGCGGCGACCATAGCCTCGAAGACCCCATCAAGGGCCATACACCGAAGCAGGAAAAGGCTCCGATGGCTCCGCCCATGATTCCGGTGGTGGAGAACCCCAAGCTTGCGTTTGAGTCCGCCATCGCCGTTCAGCAGGACATCAAGCTGCCCGACAATCCCAATCTGCCGAATATCGGCGTCAAGAACTCATCCAACGTGACGCTGGCAGTTGGCGGGCAAGGCGGCCCGGTCGGTCTTGGAAACGGCTCGGGCGGCGGCGTCGGATCGGGCAATGGCAACGGATATGGACCGGGAACCGGTGGCAATTACGGTGGCGGCCTGGAGCGGATCGGTGGCCGGGTTTCGGGACCGGTTCCCCTGTTTCAGCCTGAGGCGGAGTTCTCTGATGAAGCCCGGCGGGCGAAGTATCAGGGCGTTTGCCTGGTCGCTCTCATCGTAGACGCACAAGGAAACCCGCAGGCTGTGCATGTGGTCCGCACGCTGGGCATGGGGCTGGACGAGAAGGCTATGGAAGCGGTAAGAAAGTACAAATTCAAACCCGCGATGAAAGACGGCAAGACCCCAGTTCCTGTGGCAATTACGGTCGAGGTCAACTTCCGTCTTTATTAAGGCTTGTCCTTCAGGCTTGCCAGGCTGTGATTCCATAAACCGGTTGGGAATAAGAGAGCGGAGCGCGTTGTGCGCCCCGCTCATTGCATTTTTGCCCTGATGCGCATCAACCGATTTACTTGAAGGCAAAGCCAGCCTTGTTATGGTAATCTTCGTTGGTCGTAAATGGGAGGCTGAGCAATGCGGATGCGGCAGTGGTTGAATGTGTTGGCGGGTTTGGCGATGATGGCGGGCTTGTCGCGAGCGGTTTCAGCGCAGGCGGATTATCCGTTCCGGGACCCCAAATTGGGCGACGACGCACGTATTGCCGACCTGCTGGGACGGCTGACGCTGGAAGAAAAAGTTAACCTCATGTCGGATCATCCCAAGATTCCGCGGCTGGGGTTGACTTTCTCCGGCCAGGTGGAGGGTTTGCACGGCCTGGCGCTCGGTGGACCGGGTGGCTGGGGCGGCCGGGGCAGAACGCCGCTTCCGACGACAACATTTCCGCAGGAAAAGGGCCTCGGCGCCACGTGGGACCCGGAATTGCTCAAGAAGATTGCCGGTGTGGAAGGGTACGAGGCGCGCTACGACTATCAGAATCCCACCTATGACCGGGGCGGCCTGGTGGTGCGTGCGCCCAACGCCGACCTGAGCCGCGATCCCCGCTGGGGCCGCACCGAGGAGTCGTATGGCGAAGACCCGTTTCTCGTCGGAACCCTGACCGTGGCGTTTGCGCAGGGGTTGCAGGGTCCCGATCCAAAGCATTGGCTGAGCGCCTCGCTGATGAAGCACTTCCTCGCCAACGAGAACGAGGACACCCGCTCGTCTTCCTCGTCGGACTTCGATGAACGGCTGTTTCGCGAGTATTATTCCGTGCCTTTCAGGATGGGCTTCGAGCAAGGCGGTTCGCGCGCGGTGATGACCTCCTACAACGCGTGGAACGGCACGACGATGATGGTCAACCCCGTGTTGAAAGACGTGATGATCAGGGAGTGGGGCAACGACGGAATCATCTGCACCGACGGCGGCGCGCTGGGCCTTCTGATCACGGCGCACCACGCCTACGCCGACAAGGAGCACGGCGTGGCCGCCGCCATCAAGGCCGGCATCAATCACTTTCTCGATACCTACAAGGACGACCTGACCAAGGCGCTGAAAGATGGCCTGGTTACCGAGGCTGATATTGATGCAGTCGAGAAGAACCTGCTGCGCGTCTATCTGCGCCTTGGCGAGATGGATCCTTCGGGAGTGGATCCCTACGGAGAGATTGGCAAAAAGACCGCCGGAACCAGGGATGAGACCGCGCCGCCATGGGATCAGGATTCCAGCAAGGCGCTGGCGCGGCTCGCGACCGACGAGTCGATTGTTCTGCTCAAGAATGAGGGCAACACGCTGCCGCTCGACCGGACAAAGCTGAAGACCATTGCGGTGATCGGGCCTTGGGCGGACCAGGTGCTGCTGGATTGGTACAGCGGTACGCCTCCATATTTTGTCAGCACCCTCGAAGGGATTCGCGAAGGCGCCGGTCCGGGAGTCAAGGTGCTCTTCGACGATGGCTCCGACCCTGCGCAGGCCGCGGCGGTGGCGCACCGGGCGGATGTGGCGATTGTTGTGGTGGGCAATCATCCGGAGTGCAATGCGGGGTGGAACGTATGCCCAACCCCCTCGAACGGCAAGGAATCGGTTGACCGAAAAACGATCGTGCTGGAGCAGGAGGACCTGGTGAGGCAGATATTCGCGGCCAATCCGAAGACCATCGAGGTTTTGCGGTCGAGCTTTCCATATGCCATCGTCTGGAGCCAGCAGAACCTGCCGGCCATTGTCCACATCACGCACAATAGCCAGGAGGAGGGCCACGGGCTGGCCGATGTGCTGTTTGGCGACTATTCGCCTGCCGGAAGGCTCACCCAGACCTGGCCCACTGGCGACGCGCAGTTGCTGCCGCTGATGGACTACAACCTGCTCCATGGGCGGACCTATATGTACAGCAAAGATAAGCCGCTCTACGCCTTTGGATACGGGCTCAGCTACACCGGCTTTGCGTACGAGGGCCTGAAATTGAGCGAGCAGAAGGTCAAGGCGGATGGCTCGGTTCAAGTGACGGTCAAGGTGAAAAACACCGGCCAGCGGGTGGGCGACGAGGTGGTGCAGCTTTATGTGCAACATCTCGGCTCTAAGGTCGAGCGGCCGCAGCTGGAATTGAAGGGCTTTCAGCGCGTTCGAATTGAACCCGGAGCGGAGCGCGAGGTAACGCTGGAACTGAAGCCGCGCGCCCTGGCCTACTGGGACACGGCAAGCCACATTTGGCGCGTGGAACAGGAGCAGGTGCGCGTGCTGGCCGGGGGATCGAGCGATAACTTACCTGTTCAGGCCACGTTGGCTGTCGATTCAAGCGGGGAGTACAAGCCGTAGGGTGCGGGGCCACTATGATCGAAGATCCGCGGCCCTGCCGCGAGAGCTGAGGACCAGAGACTTTCGAGAGTAATGAGGGCATGGTGCGCCCGGAGAGATTCGAACTCCCGGCTTACCATTCGAAGTCAGGTCTTAGCTACTTTGCAAGATGTTGCGCAGCATCGCAGAACATCGAATAACTCTATTATTTGCAGCATTTACAAGAGATGCTGCCTTTCCTTCGAGTCGAACTTTGAAGCCAGAATTCCAATTGTAACCTGCGCCGGAACTCTTCACAGGCACATAAGGCCGGCGATTATCCTCGGCTTGACCGTGCACAGGATCCGAGTTCCTAAGAGCATCTTCGACTAACCTGCCGATCTTTGGAGATCGCCGATTGAGTGTGACTTCTGCTCGTATTATCGAATTTATGCGTCCCAAATCAAGACAATCGTATCTCAATTAGAAAAAGTCATAGCCTTAAGGCAAGCAAAAGGGAAAAACCTCGGAAAATCGTCTTAGTAGTTAGAGTAGAATAAAAGCAAAGCCGTTCCTCATATCTGCTTCGGTAGATCGCACCGGATCATGGACGCGCGGTGTAGAAGCTTGCTTTTGCGGAATAGGAATGGGCATTGTACGGAAACGCGATGCGTTCAAAGCGCATCCCAACCTGCATTTCTTCTTGCATGAACATTCGATGGTCTGAAATTCAAAGTTGATGAGGTTCCTAGCACAGTGACGGCGTTCTGGAGTTGTAAAAGTCAGCGTCCAAAGTCGAAACCGATTTGCACGAACGGGGTCACACTGCTCACGCCTTCTCGCTCGCCAGGTCTACCTGATCAGCATCTTTCGATTCACCCGGCGCATTCGACATTATTCAAGACCCAAAGTGAACAATACTGCTCAGTTTGGTCGATCATAATTCCGCAGAATTGTTTAGACATTCGGGCGGAAATAACCGAAATTGCCCACGTTGAAAGGCGGAGATTCGCCGCATGCGGGCTAAACATGTGCTGTGAGGTTATTCGCAATGATCATATCGATACTAGNNCCACGGCGGCTTCGAGACATTCGCGGAACATCTATCCCTCTTTCTTTCGAATCGCGGCCACAAAGTGACTGTTTACTGCCAGAATCCTGTCAAAGGGCCAATTCACGAAGATGAGTGGAACGGGATCCGCAGGGTTATGGTCTATGGAGCGGCCAGCCCTGTCGGCACGATCAGGTTCGATCTTGCATCGGCAATTCACGCCTGCAAGGAGCCGGGGATAGTTCTAACTCTTGGCTACAATACCGCCGTGTTCAGCATCCTCTATCGTCTGCTCGGAAAAACCTCGCTCATGAATATGGATGGGCTTGAATGGCGCCGTGAAAAATGGACAAGGATGCAGAGATTGTGGCTTCGCTTCAATGAGCGCGCCGGGGCCGCACTTTCAAACCACCTCATCGCAGATCATCCTGAGATTGGCGAATACTTAAGCCGATTCGCGCCCGAAGGGAAGATCAGCGTGATCCCATATGAGTCTGAGCCAGTTTCCTCTGCGGATTCCGCGTTGCTGAGCCCCTTTGGCGTTAGTCCCGGAAACTATGTTCTGGTAGTTGCGCGACCGGAGCCCGAGAACTCGGTTCTCGAAATCGTTGAGGCCTTTTCACGCAGACGGCGCGGCTTCAAAATGGTCGTATTAGGCTGTTATTACCCTGAGGTTCGCGACTACCATCGCAGGGTGATGGAAGCCGCCGGACCTGAAGTCCAGTTTGCCGGCGCCATTTATGATGTCGATGTTGTGCATGCATTGCGTTTTTTTACTCGCGCCTACATTCATGGCCATCGCGTCGGCGGCACGAATCCCTCCCTGGTAGAGTCGCTGGCAGCGGGGAACCCAATCGTTGCCCACGACAACCAATTTACGAGGTGGGTAGCGGGTTCTGAGCAGCAGTTCTTTTCCGGGGCGCAGGATCTGGCCGCGATCCTCGATCGTGTGCTAAATGATGAGGCAGAACTTGCGCGGATGGCCGCTGCAAGCCGCAAACGCCATCGCAATTATTTCGCGCCCGAAAATGTGCTGCCAGTTTACGAGGACCTTCTGGAGCGTTTTGAGGAGCAGGAAGTTCATGTTACTTCGGCGACAGCGCCGGGTTACGACTAATTCGATGTCTCTGGGTTGGACACCCGGCGATCGCATCGGAGAATTCGGAAGTGATTCCTGTTCGATTCCAAGAGCCCGTTGGCTTTGAGGCTTTGCCGGCATGTGATGTTCGAGTGGCTACAACTTGCGCTGGCCAAACACATGATCTTCGAATCCCACAAGATGCCAGAGCCCGCGAACTTCCAACTTGCCGAATATCAGTTTTTTCAGCATTACCCTGGGCAATACCGCCAGACCGACGAGCGTCCTTAGAAAGTCCTTTGTTCGACCCGCATGTATAACCTTTACCCCATGCGCAAGAAGGACATTCGAAACCTCCCGGATATCTGGAACGTAGACATGAGTGTCATCATCGCAAAACTGCAGCGTCCCGGAATCCGCGCCAGGAAAGTGTAAGGTGCGCAACGAGGGAAACGCGATCCAAATATACCCGCCTGGTTTTAACTTTGAGCAGATATCAACC
This sequence comes from Acidobacteriaceae bacterium, assembly GCA_003166055.1. Next base: position 17,045 of record PMWR01000322.1, on the reverse strand, counting down.
AGGATCGGCGCCGGCGATCTCATATGTTCGATGACATGATGCAGGATGATGAAATCAAAACTGGCGTCGGGAATCGCGGAATAGCCGGAACCGTCAGTACCAAGGGGATAAAACGCGTCCATCGCCGCAACATCTTCCTCGCTGTTGTTGTACCGTTGGATATCCGCACCCGCGTAATGACATCCCGGGAACCAATGCTTGGTCAGGCTCGGCGAATTGTTCCCGCATCCAATATCCAGAATCTGCGGAGCCGTTGTAGAAAGCCTGCGCTTGGCAAATCTAAACTTTGTTGGGCACACATGCCTTTCTATTTTCATTGCGTGGACCACCCTCTTTCCCTGTTAACTGGCGACTCAACGCCGTGCCTCAGACCGCATGATTCTGGACGATGCGTGTGCCAAAGATTTCGATTTTCAGGCCTTGAATCGAACGGATTTCAACGTGCTCAATTGCCCTGTCGCAGACCTGGTCGCGTCTCACAACAAAATGGCTTTGGCAGTTCGCGGAACCGTCTTATCCGCTCCCGAGCAGGTGTTGCATTGAAAGCATAGACGACAAACCTCTGAAGATGCGCGCGGCGAAGATCTGACACGCAACACTGACTTGAACTATATCCGAAGATCCTGGCTACCCGCGTGCCCGTTGACCCCATCCTGAACCAAATGTCGGAGGCGGGCGCGCTCGACAACAGCGTCAAGTGCTTCCATAACCGCACTAACCTCAATGCCCCGTACGCAGATATACTCATCCTTGGCGCCGATGCACGGATAGCTGTAATAACATGGAAAATGCTTGCACAGATGCCCTGCGGAAGTTACCGCGCCTCCAGGCGGAGTCAAAATGGACGGATCGGCCGAGCCATTCAGTACCACGACAGGAACGCCTAGCGCGTAGGCGGCATGCACTGAAAAGCTGTCCATCCCGATAAGCGCATCCGCCGCTGCCAGGCACGATATAAAGGAAGGCACCTCCTCGGTTACCATCTCAACGCCGCGATCGGTGGCTTCCTTGCTGAAAGCGGAGAGCAGTCCAGCGCGCTCGAACCGCGCGCCCAATATCTTGACCTTGTAACCCCGCAATCGCAATTCACGGATGACCGCCTGCCATCGGTCGACGGGCCAATGCCTGCTCGGATGCGATGCGCCAGGATGGATCGCAATCGTGATTCCGTCTTTCGATTGTTCCTCGCGGCGTGGCGCTCTGGGCCATTCAAGCCCCGCAAGACCTAACTCATTTGCAAGATACCGCATCGACTCATAAAAGCCAGGATAAGCCGCTGGAATTATAATTCCGCAATTTGTGAGCAATGCTGCTCCTGTATCGGTCATTTTTCGCTTGAACAGATGACCGCGCTCCCATACAGGAGCTATATTCCACTTGGCGCCGGTAAGAATGCCAATTGCGTTCTCTCTTAAATCGCCGATCAGGTTAATGCAGTAATCGTACTTTCTCGCCCGGACCATTCGAATCGCATGAAATGTTTCCTTCAGGGCGGAAATATCCCTGCGATGGTGTCCATACACTGGAAAATTGACGTGAATAAAATCTCTTACAGCGCCAAAGCATCTGACGGCCTCCTCGAGGCGCGGCAGGCCGAGAACATCAATCGTCATCTTCGGATTAGATCTGCGCAGTGAGTTAATGAATCCCGATCCAATGACCGCATCGCCGAGCTGACGCATCGATAGAACGATGCAACTTCCTTCCCGGCCCGAAAGAATTCCGCACGGTGGGATAGGCTTTGCTAACAGCTTAAAAACGTGCTGACCGCGGCCAGTTTCCTGGTTCCGCCTTAGAGAGAGAACCATCCTGGATATCTCCTCGCGTCCCGTCCAACTCACCTATACTAGCGCATGGGCGCCGGACGCAACTGCGACCCAGGCCAGCCACACTGGATCGAATGCTTGCCGAAAGTGAATCCTAACAGCTTGAAAACTCCAGGCATATGATAATTGAGGCGATCCATATTTCAATTCGCTTCCCAAAAAACACAATAGGACTTCGCAAGCCCAACAAATTTCTCGGCGCGCACAGGAACCCCCGGAAACAATCTCGAAACCTCTTGCTGAGTTAGTAGTTGCGTATCGTCAAAATAACTATCGAAGACAGGTTTGCTTGGCCTGCCTAGCAGGTTCCAAAGGCCCATTCTCGCAACGATGCGCCCAAACTGTCGTGGGAGCCAATGAACAAATGGTATGACAAAATGCGGCTCTATCGGAAACTCAAAAGCAGGCGTCTGAAGATAGATGCGCTTAGCAACTCTTCTCATTTCCTTGCAAAGGCCCTCCCGATCTGACGGGGCCACATGCTCCAGAAGCGAATTGCAAACCAGAAGATCGTAGCTTCTATCTGGAAACGGAATTGTGTGTCCGTCGTATAGGATTGTTGGAATCTGTTGACTCGAATTATCGCCGTATGCATCGACTTCGTCCAACGAGATATTCAGAATAACGACCTTCGCAGGGTCCACATCCAATTTCGACTCTTGCCAAAAATGTCTTGACCCTCCCAGGTCGCATATCTTCCAATCTGAGAGCCCAGGGTAATGCTTGAGAAGCGCAACTGCGCGTCTGCTGCGAAAGTGTGCCGAGATGGGATGAATGAATCTATGCCACAATCGCATGGTCTCTCCAAACTCAGGATTATGTCTGGAATTGTGGTCAGGATACCATAGCAAGGTTCAGCGCCAAAACCACTTCGTTTCCTGAGCGAGGAAATGCGCGACTCACAGCCGACCGTATCGTCCTTCAATGTTTTCCGCGAACTCACACTGCAGGACACTCTCTCTTGGGCTTCTCGCTCAGCTCCGAGTTTGGAAAAAGCGGATAGAATGCACACAACCAGAGAAGGTAGGACTGGACATCGTCGACATAACTTCCAGTAAGTTGAGAAATGAATGCCACAATGAACATGGCGAGCCTGAAGGAGCTCTTATAAACCTTAGTCTTGAAAAAGAGGCAGAATTCCACAACAAACCTAACGACAAGCCCAATGACTCCAAACTGGCCAAGGGTATCAGCCACCGCATTGGGAAGACGATCAATGATGCCACCGCCCAGATCGGAATAATCGACAAACTTCGCTTGACCCAACCCCACGCCCCACCACAGACTTTTCGAAGCAGCGGCTGTGTAGGCCCCTAGATAGCCGATAACGACTCTGAGGTTCGTTGAGTCATCGCCGCCGGATATGACCCGCGATATCCGATCTGAGATTGGATTTGGAATCAAGATTAGCGCGGTTGTGACAAAAGCCAGCAACATGATTACTATCCAGGACTGGGGGCGCCTCAGAAGTCTTCTCAGATTGGTCATGATTAATACGAGAATCCCCGCCAGCCCCAAGCTGATTCCTCCAAAGGACTGACAGAGCAATAGCGGAACGACAATCATGATCATAAATGCGACATTTCGCAGTCTGCTGTCACGGAGCAGCCGGCAAGCCGCAAATATTAAAAGCGGCAGCATCAGCTGTCCGTAAGCCCATGGTTCCGTGGTGGAGGGCAGGTTCATCCGCAGCCCTGGCGGTGCGCCTTCATAGGCGTTGGCATTGTCTTGCCACAAGAGTGGCCACAGCGGCGTGGGGCGAATGGCAAGAGCAAGGATTGCTACACAGAAGTTGAGTTGAATTAACTGCTCGAACAGTCGCTCGACGTTCTTGCAGTTGATGAGCGCCCAGCAGAACGCGTAGACCGCAATATAGACAGTCCACATCAGCAAGAGCGACCGCAGATAATGCGGGACAGACGTAACGCCGTCGACCATATGCGCCAGAATGAATGGAGACAGCAAGAGAAGAAACTTCGTCGTCAGCCAGCGGCGTCCCTGGAAATAAAGCCAAAGGAAGAGCAGGGGTGAGAAGATTGAAGTATAAAAAAGCCCCAGCGGCAGTCCAGCGCAATTGAAGAAGAAGTAAAACGCAGCGGCAGGAAGCAGACGATGAATCATTAGATCCACTTCTGTGGGGGGATAGAGCTGACTGCCTGGCATATCGAGGCGTACAGCGACCGGCTTTGCTATTGAATCCATCAAATATTCGATCCATTGGCCGGAAATTAAACTGTAGCTTCCGACATACCGCAAGAAACAATTGAGCGCGTGTACTTCAGTTCCCGGTCTTGCGCAAATGCCCTCGGTTGCCTGGTGATTAGCCGAGACGAACCAGGTCGTCCGGGCTGGTTCCCTGGGTGCAGGTCATCTCTGCACATCCCTGCGGCCGGAGACAGGGCGCGCAGGGAACATGATTTGTGAAGACGATGCTGTCTTTCCCTTCAGGGCGCCATCGCGCAACGCCCGCGGTGCCTCCGTAAACTACAACACACCTAGTGCCGACCGCGCCAGCCACATGTCCTGCCATCGACTCAACGCCGTAGAGCACTTCCGCGAATCGTACGGCGGCCACGAATCCGGCCCAGGTAAGGCGATCGCATGCATTTACACAGTTTCGGAGCCCGAAAATTGTCTCCGCAATCTTCTCATTTTCCCGCTTTCCGCGACCTGTGAAGAGAAGCGTATGCGTCTCGGAAAGCTTTTCGGCAAGCTCGCGCCAGAAACTGATTGGAAATTCACGACACGCAGCGCCGGTACCCATGTGGATGATGCGATATCGGACATCCTGAAGATGAGAAACGTTTAGCAACGAACACACCTCCTGAATGGAGGAGGCGTCGCTTTCGGGCAACGTGGAATGCCGAAGCTGAAAATGTGCGGGATCGATTGGCAATACATGCAGGAGTTCCGCAAGCAGTGCACCCTGGTGCAAAAACGGGCTCTCCAGTTCATCCACCAGATCGGTTGCCAAAGAGGAGAAGATGCTTCGCCTGAATCCGATTCGCACAGGGATCCTCGCTGCCCAGGTTACATCCAGTAAGTCGGAGAAATACCTGAAAAGTGAAATCGCAACGTCGTAGTTGAGCTCCCGGATTTCTCTAAGCGCCGCACGCCGGGTTCTTCTGTACTGTAGTATCTTCTTGAGTAAACTTGAATCCGCTCTGTTCATCCTCCAATGGTCAATGCAATGCGTATACGTCAATGCCGGATGGCCCTTGACCACCGCTTGAGACCAACTGGCAGTTACAAACCCGATCTGAGCAGACGGATAGGCGCTGCGCAGTATGGGAAGCAACGATGTCGCAATGACAACGTCTCCAATATGAGCTCCGTGAAGCAGCAAGATGCGCTTCGGATTCCGCATTTCCGCGGCAGCGCCTTTTCCGCTGTTGAGGAGAAAGCCTCCGTAAAGCAGAGAAACGAGCGCCTTCAACGCCTTTCTACTTCCGATTTGGAGTGCTCCCAGACCCATTTGCATAAGCCGCAATCTCACTTAGATACATTTTGCGGCATTGCCGCGCAGGATGCTATGGACTTCGATTGTTTGCACAACGACAATGAAGAGGAGATAGGAAACAATGGTTCCGAGTATGACGCCATCGACACCCATCGTCTTAACCCACAGAATTGAAAGAACCAGGTTTGCACCCGCAGCGATCATCGAGAACACTGCTTGCCTCTTCACGCGTGTCGTTGCTCCCATCAGACAGGACTGATTCAGCGTGATGGCGAAGATGAACATCCACACGCACATGAGGCGTAACAGCATTGTGGAGGGCACCGCGGAAGCACCAGCCCAGAGCCGGATGATGTTCTGTCCCTCGACGATCAGCATTATGCAACCAGCGGTGAGCACAGCGAGCGTCACCCATCTTGTCCGCGCGTAGGCTGACCTGATCCACGCCAGATCACCCTTGGCGTGAGCCTCAGAATACGCAGGCCAAAGAGACGGAAGAATGAGAATAGGCACTGCGGTGATATAGCTGACGAGCCTCCATGTCACGTTGTAAGGCGTGACTTGTGCGGGGCTCAAATAATGCGAGATGACGATATTATCGCTGTTAAACACGACCAGTCCGGCTATCTGAATGAGAAAGAACTGGCTGCTGGAACGAAAAATATCCCCTATCAGGGGTCCTTTTATGCGCGAAGGCCACGGTTTCAGCCAGGGTTTATGGAATAAGCAGATCCACACAAGGCAGATGCCATTCGCCGCTGCCGCCGGCCCGGCAAATGCCGCCACCAGCATGGGCAGACTTCCATGCAGATGAATGACCAGAATCACGCCGAGCAGGCTTGCAAGACTTCCCGCGGTGGCAAAGAAATTGGCCGCATGCAATTCCTGGTAGCCACCGAGCACCTTGGCTGCAAGTCCCGAAGGGAGCGCGCACAAAAACACTACAAATGCTACTGCCACGGCTGAGGAGGTCTCACGGGCGAGACCCGGATCCTGCACATGGAAGAGAACAGGCCATCGAATGTAAGGCCAGAAGATTAACCCCGCCAGGCCAAGAAGTGTCGAGACGCCAACAACCAGCCAAAAGGCCGTGGTAAAGTAATTCGCTGCACGCTGCTTGTCGTCATGGGCGTAAGCTTCCGATATCAGGTTTGTCAACGTGGCTGCAATCCCGATATCCATCACGAAAAACATGGTGACGGTGCTGCTGATGGTAATCCAGAGACCATAGCCTTCCGATCCGAGGTATCGAACCGTGAGCGGCACAGTAGCCGCACTGACCAGGAGGTTTGCGCCCTTCCCAAGGAAACCAGACAGGGTCGCGGCCGCGATTCTGCGATATCTCCGTTTTGATTCTCCAGCCGGCTTTTCGAGAGGTTCTGCAATATCTTGAATATGGACAGGCAACGTCATAGTTTAGCTCACCGTGGAACGGGGGCGTGTTCGCCAGGCTAGCTTGTGCTTGAGGTGAAGCAGCTTCGAGTAGGTTGCTTGCCCGGACTTCAGATGCTCCAAGGCTGCCGAGGCAAGAGCTACCGAGACTCCTGCGAGCAGACCGATGATCGCAGCCCCGAGGACAATCAGGCCCCGTTTCGGAAAAGATTTTTTGTCGGGAGGAACCGCAGGGTCGACGACCTGAATGAGTGCGCCCTCTTTCGCCTCGTCCAGTTTGGCAAGTTCAAACTGTCGAGCGAGGATATCGAAAATCGCCTCGTTGTATTTCACGTCGCGCAACTTGCGCACGTATTCCAGTCCTGCTTCGGGAACGCGGCCTTTGGGAACCAGGAGTTCGCCCTCGGTGCTATTCTCGGAGCCTCCGAGTTTTGCCAACTGTGCGCGCATGCCCTCCAGTTCACGCTGTGCCTGCACCAACTGCGCGTTCTCTCCGGTGGCATATGTTTGCATCCCCTGAATTTCGACCTCTCTCTCTGCAATTTGCGCCTTGAGAGATGCGCCTGATTCAATCAGCGCGCGGGCCTGGCTGTCGAGTTGGATCACCCCCGTCGTCTGTTCCGTGACTTTCAGTGCCTCTTCGGCGTTTGCGAGGTTATTCTTAGCCTGCTCCAACTCACGCTCGAAGAAGAGTCTCCGTTGGGAAGCTTCGGTGATGGCGAGGTGTTCCGACAGGAGCCGAAACTGATCTACATAGGCATTTGCAAGGTCCGCCGCACGCTTGGGATCGTGATCTTCGACGGAGATGTGGATCATTCTGTCTTTCGCGTCGCCATCGACGTCGGTATAGTGTTCAAATTTCTTCCTTGTGTCGGAAAGATACCGCTTGTGGTACTCATTCATCAGGCCAAATTGCTTGATCATTGCGTCTTCAACGGTGCGGCTCCTGAACATGCCGACAAATTCGTCGTTGGGGTTTTTTAGCGCGGAGAGACCGCCCCCAGCCAGTGCAGCCATGCTGCCCGCGGAGCCTAGCTGCGCCGCCAACGCTGCACCAATTGAGGTATTCTGCTGCGGTGGCAGCAGGGTCGCCGTGGCCGTATATCGCACAGGAAGAAGCAGCGAAATCGCGAGTGCGAGGATTGTGGAGACTGCGGTAACCCAGAAGATAAAGCGCTTCCGCTCCGCGATCACGATCAGAAGATCGAGCACGGATATCTCGTCATCCTGCCCCGCGGCGCGGTCACTAACTAAAGCGCCTGGAAGAGACTCAGGGTGCGCGTTCACTTCGGAGAGCGGCGGCTCGGTTGTCATTGGCTCCTGTATGGAGAAGAATTCGCGCGTTTCCTTCAATTCTACAGGAAACGCGCTTTAAATCCCGCTATTTAATTACATCCAAGGCCGCCGCGCCCAGCGCGAATTGCGAGAATAACTGCGACCAATCCAGTATTCCGCGCATGGCGGACGGCTTGAAGACCTTCTCCGGCACTATGATCGTATCCCCCGGATAGATTCGTACCCGTTTAAAGTCGCCAGACCAGAGCCGGTCTATCGATTCGCGGCTGAGCACCTGCCCGTCGGCCCGAATGATGAAGGCATGCTTCCAATCCGCATCCCTATTGGGTCCACCAGCAAGACGAAGGTATGTATCGAGCCATCGCCCCGGCGAGTACAGGAAAGAGTTTTGATCGTATACAGCCCCGACAACGTTCACAACGGCTGGGACGGACGGCACGAAAAAGCGGTCTCCGTCCTCCAGTGGAATGTCGGGTAAACTATTATCTCCAGCGCTATCCTGGTTGAATTTCAATACGATACGGCCGGTAGCGCGAATCTGCCGCAGACTTGCAAGAAGATCCCGTTCGCTGCTCTGTCCAGCGGCGCCGCTCGCCAGTTCCATTGGCGAACCTACTGAAGTCGCAGCAAGGGCGAGACTGTTGCGCTCGATTGACATACCCAGACTCTGCACATATTCGTCGATTCTTGCCTGCTGCGCAGCGCGGGTCGACTGCCTGGTGAACTCCGAGCCATAGAGGTACGCATCGCCTGTAAGCCCGCCGGCGCGTTCCACCAACTGGCGTAGGGTCTCACCCGGTGTGACTGTGTACACCCCACTGTGAGCGAACTCGCCTCCGAGCGTGATCTGCTTGGTCTGTTGAGCAATGGGCTCGCGAATGTCAGCCTCTGAGAAGATTGAGACCACGTCTCCGGCTTGAAGTTCAAGGTCCTGGGATGGGTCATGTTGCAACACCAGCTTTCCAAGGTCGAACGGAATTACCTTGTTCTTCAAGGTTTCCGGGTCCAGCCGCTCGATGGCGGCATAATCCCAGTCGATCTCAGGCGCGAGCGCCCGAATCTCGGTACGCTGCACTGGAGCGGGGATCCGATCGGGCGCGGTGGACTGTGTGGCTGCCAGGGACGCGCTGCCAGCGCGTTCTTGCGCGCTCAACCTCTGGCTCTGGTCGATTCCATTCTGACTTTGGCCGCTTCCGGTCTGGCTCGGCGCGTCCGCCTCCTCAGGAGCCGGCAATCCAAGTTGGGCACGCTTCCACCAGTAATTCCGCGTGATCAGCGATTCCTTATCCGGAATCAGGTCGCTTATGCGCATGCCTGCGTGCCAGGCGAACCGGCCTGGGTTCGCCGTGTTGCCTCGGAGAATTACCGTCTTGCGGTAGAGGGGCACGATGGAAAAAACGCGTACGAGGTCGCCGTCGATCAGCGGGGTCGCGAGGCCGGTCGCATCGTAGGGCACCTCCATGGCGTGCCGGGTGCGGTGATTGTCAATACGCTCGATTGACACCCGGGTCTCCGAAGCAACCACGGACACACCGCCGGCATCGGCAATCAAGCCATCAAGCGATTCATTTACCCCGAGTTCGTAAATGGCGGGATTGCGCACACTACCCACGACCGCTGCCTGAGGGCCGACGGGAGGAATGAAAATGACATCTTCCGACTGGAGTTTTACGTCCTTCGATTTGTCGCCCCGAATCAACAGTGCATAAAGGTCGAAGTCTGTTACCACGGCGGCGCCGCGGCGCAATTGGATATGGCGCATCGAGCCTTGCACCGATGGCCCGCCGCTGACAAAGATAGCGTCGACCAGCGAACTGAGCGAACTCACCGTATAAACGCCGGGACGCCGCGCCTGCCCCGATACATACACCTGTATCGCGCGAATCTGACCAACGTTCGCGGTTAGATCGAAGTTGTGATAAACGCGGCCGACAGCTTCGCGTAAATGAGCATCGAGGGCTGACTCCGCCAAGCCCTGAACATGCACTGGGCCAATTTGCGGAAGGAATATCTCGCCCGACCGGTCGACGCGAACATTGGTCTGGAAGTTCACCTGTCCCCATACGCGAATGCGCAACTCGTCGCCGGGCCCTATGACATAATCGGGCGGAACTGGAGTCATGTCCAGCGGAGCAAAAGTAGACGGCACACTGTTGAAGAGGTTCGCTCCAAAGATGGGCAAAGTTTGACCGGTGGTGGAAGCGACAAACTTCTGGAACTCGGTAGGCGGTTCCGCCGGAAGTGGCGCTTCCTGCGCCCGGTTCCTGATATTGGCTTGGCGCGAGTATTGCTCAATATCCGAATAGTTGTTCGCAGGATAGTTAGGATTCGAGATCTGTCCCTGAGCGCCATTTCCGACGGTCGTCGGGACGTTTGTTTGCGGGGTCAGGAGCGGACCAGTCTGCTCCTGAATCTGCGGACTGCTGCTCTCAGATGGCATTTGTGCGCGGAGCATGGTTGCAATCGACAAGGTCAAGATCTGCGCAGCAAGAGCAACTTGCCTAACTCTACGAAGCCGCAACATGGATCGGGCATGCACAAAGTTGGAGCGGCAACCCCCGATGCCCCAACGATGTTTTGGGAGACTCATGATGCCATAAGACTAGCACAGACCGAAGTCGCCACGCTCCAAGTCAACGCTCGGCAACTTCGACACTTCTGGGCATGAACGTTAGAGCGGCGCGGCCCTTGGAAGCGGCGAAAGACCAACCTAAAATCGTTGCCTCCCACATTCGGAGATGACACTAGCCCTCCATTGCGCCGATCAGTCGAGTCGTGGAGAAGCCTTCGACGATAGGAACGATTTTCACTTGTCCACCCCAGGTCTTGACCTCCCTGGCGCCAACCACAGTGTCCGGGTTGTAGTCGCCACCCTTGACAATCACATCAGGCCTCGACGCCACGATTAGTTCCAGGGGGGTAGGCTCACCGAAGACGACTACGGCATCCACTGCCGCCAGAGCCGCCAACACGCGAGCCCGTTCATTCTCGCCAACAATCGGGCGGGTGGGCCCCTTCAACGAGCGTACCGAGGCATCGCTATTTATGGCTACAATCAGCCGGTCACCGAAGCGCCGGGCCTGCTCCAGCACCGCGATGTGGCCCACATGCAGCAGATCGAAGCAACCGTTGGTGAAGACTACCCGCTCGCCGTTTGCCCTCCAGAGAGCCACGCGGCTGACTAATTCGGAGCAGGTGACCACTTTGTCTGCCGCATGAAGACCGAACTCAGGGGACAGCGCGGCAAGCAGTTCGTGCTTCTCCACTGGCACTGTGCCGACCTTGCCCACTACAATCCCGGCGGCCACATTGGCCAATTGCACACTGGCCTCAGGATTGAAGCCGCATGCCAGGCACAACGCGAGAACTGCGATGACCGTGTCTCCGGCGCCGGAAACGTCCAGGACCTGGCGGGCCATGGTCGGAGCCATGAAGCGATTTCCTGGCCGCAACAGCGCAATGCCCTTTTCACTGAGGGTTGCGATGAGGAAGGCGAGATCGAAGGCCGGTACCATGGCTTCGGCAGCGGTAAGCAGGCTCTCAAGGTTGGCTGCATCCATGTGCAGGGCCAAAGAGAGTTCGCCCAGATTGGGACATACGGTCGTGGCGCCTCGATAGCGGGTAAAGTCAGGGTTCTTGGGGTCCGCCAATACAGGAACATCGTGCCTGCGACCGGCCTGAATAACCTGCTGGCAGACTTCAGGCGTGAGCGTGCCCTTGGCGTAGTCTGAGAGCACAACAGCATCGCACGTGGGGAGTTGCGCAAGGACACTCTGAACCAGGCACTCGTAATCTGCCTGGAGGCGATCGCCAAGCTTCTCGGTATCCAGGCGCAGCATCTGCTGATGCCGCCCCATAATGCGCAGCTTGGCGATGGTGGGAAAACCATCGCTGGATACGAATAGAGGAGAAATGCCATTGGAACGGAGACTCTCGGTGAGGAGCCGGGCGTCTTCGTCATTGCCGGTAAAGCCTGCCAGCACTGTCTGCGCACCCAGCCGCGCAAGGTTCATGGCCACGTTGGCCGCGCCGCCTGGCTTCTCAGTCTGGTGGATGGTGCGCACCACAGGCACCGGCGCCTCTGGGGAGATGCGCCCTACCTCTCCCCAAATGTACTTGTCCAGCATTACGTCTCCAACCACAAGGATGCGCTTGGTGGCCCACTCATGCTCGATCTGCTGAATTACCTCGTGCAGTTGCTCGATCACACCGTTCCTCGGAGTTAGTCTGTGTTGCAAACCGCTCTCGCGGATTGTTGAGCAGCCATGTGAAGTCCGCCCCCGCCGGTAACGATCAGCATGTGTCTCGCGAGCCTCTCGTTTGCTCAGAATGTATTCTCATTCTAATCGCTCTCGGCGAGCATGTTCTATCGTGACCACCAGCGATGCCCCTTCGCCGGCGTGTACCTCAATTCCGTTGTGATGGCAAAATTATTTTGCGGAGCCGATGCAAACACCGGAAAACTCCAACGTTCCAACTGCCCAGTGACATGAACCGACCATTCGGGCCGGACCGAGATATCACTTGTCACGCTGAAGTCGTGGAGATTTCCTCCGTGCAGAAAATCACGATCCGCCGACATGTTGCGAAAACTCGCCTGTAACGAAGTCCGCGGGGAGAACCACCAAGTGGTCCATAGCTGTTCACCGCGCCCCTCGCGCCCAATCCAACTTCCTATTAACTCCCGGCTATTGGTATAGCCGCTCAAATAATGAAAGTTATAGTAATAGTAACCGGGAATGATGTATCGAGGCGGAGACAGAAATCCTTCCATGCGAAAGTCCGCCTTGGGCAGGTGCGGTAGCTTTGCCAGATAGATTCCCGGAGACCATACGCATTCTTTTGGATACTCGAGCGGAAAAGGCTCATCATCGGAAAACGTGTCGAAGTACAAGGTCATCCAGTCGCGGATCCACGGCACCCGGTACGTCACGTCGACCGCCGAGCGCCGGTCTCCGGGGTCACCTGCTCCGGGTGAATTTCCGGCCGAAAACACGCTTCTTAGAAGGCTCTTCAACGTGGCAGGAAATCCCGGTCCGGCATAAATCCCGGTCTTCGATACGCTGAACTCAAAGTTCCTGGTAAACTTGAAACTGAATTTCTGTCCGTTGAAGAACGGTTGGTCGGCGAGCGCGACGCCGGGGCTTCCAACAACATTGGTAGTGGTTTGCGACACGCCTATGCCGCCGTAATCGTTATCGAATTGTTGCCCCTCAAGCCGCCCCCAAAAAAGCTGGAACCGAATTTTCCCAAGCCACTTTCCGATCGATGGCAGTTCAATCGGCGATGTGCGGTCAAGACGAATCATCAGCACCGGCTCGGCGTTGTTGCTGAACAGTACCGGGCCGCCCTTGCCCGGCCCCCACCATAGCGATTGTTGTCCAACAGAAAGCTGGTTGTTCTTGAAGGTATAAGAAGCGTATGCGTCCAGCAAGCGTAAGCGCTCCATTCCGGATTCCGGTTCCGCCGCGGCGCCGTTCGTGTAGTTATCCGCCGCCGCAATCAGAGGCTGCGAACTTAATGGAGCTGAAGGCTCAAGTCCCGCGCGCTGCGACTCGCCCCGCACATAAACGGCAAACGACCCTGCGACAGCGCGAAGCGCTACACCGGAATAATTATTTTCACCCGGTCCATAAGGACGGCCATAGTTGTTTACCAGGGTCTGCCCAAAGTGATAACCATCCGTAATCGGCGTGCCCGCGATGCCTGTGTTGCGCACATACATCGACTCCACGGTAGCGCCCAGATTCGCGGCGCCGTCCCGCCTGGCTAACTCTTCTGAAAATTCCTGCTTCAGACTGGCGTAAATCCTGGCCGCTTCCGGATCCAGGCCCTGGTTCGAGTCCGAGTCGCCTGCCTCTTCAATCAGCCGCGCAAACTCCATGCGGGTCCATGGCCGTTCTCCGGCAATTGCAGTCTCCACATAGCCAAAGGCCGCCAACCGCTCGATCGCCGGATAGGCCCAGCTTTCCAGAGGCACATAGGTCGACGCCATATCGCCTGGATCCCGAGCCACCTCACTGTCAACGCCGTTCTTTTGCGCAACAAGCAGAGAGGCAACTGCTGCAAGAGTCAAGCACAGCGCTATGTGGCGGAATACCCTCATGAAGTTCTCCCGAACGCCGCCAACGGCCGCGCCTGTGCGATCCGTGAATCGAGCAGATTTCCTATCAACATAATCTGTGGCTCGCCAAATTGCAATTCGCGATGGGCCTCATGCAGCCGGAACGGGAAGGTCACCCATGGCCTTGCCGGTGCTGGCTTCGTCGGCGCTTTCTTCATCCATCGCAGTACCGTTCGCTCCGAAACATCGAAACCAGGCAGCTTCAGTTCGCGATGAATGCGTGGCGCTCCCCACGTCGGATTCTCCGCAACGATGCGGAAGGGGGCCCCCAATTTCCGGCTGACACACTTCCACAGTGAGCCTCTTCGAGAAGTTGCCCTGCGGTGAGCGCCGTATATCGATCGCCGGACGCAGTTCCATCCCAATCACTCGATGGTACCGCCGCCGTCAAGCCAATGCCATTGATAGAGCGTTCAGAAATCGCTCATGCGGGCACAGAATCCAGCACGCTCAAGTAGGGTGAACCCCTGGGTTGAGACAGCTTGAATTTGGCGCACTTGCCGTTCGCTGGATTCTCCTATTCAGACAGCCTCTTCTCCGCCAGAATGGTACTTGGTTGATGAATCGGAGGCAGGCCCTGGTAGAGACCAACCTGCCAAGGGATAGCCAGTTGGAGACTCATGGAGACGATGAACTGGGGAGGCGGCTTCGGCCGTCTCCCCGCTCATCAAGGAGTCAACATCGGATCGAAAGATCTCCTTATGCCTGAAAAGACTTATCGTCGCTTCCTCCGACGCAGCCTCCTGTTGGGCGCCCTTCCGGATCGCACGGGTGAGTGGGCGCCTAAAACGCTGATCTTTGCCCAAGACGACAACCACGGTGAAGAAATCGTCCATGCCGCACGCGAGGTGTTCGGCTATGGGAGGGTACCGTCACGCGCGACGAGATAATGGATGCGGGTCAAGTGCCGCTGCCATGATTGGCTTCAAATGGATTTTTGCAGCAGCACCAGAATTCACGAGGATCAAGAGGGTATCAGTGCGGTGACCAGCTATCAGATGGAGATCCTCGTTGATTTTGTTGACATAGAAAACGCAGTGTGTCGCGGCTGTGAGCGACCGGCCCATAATTGCTTGATTGTATGAGGTCTAATGGTGCGCCCGGAGAGATTCNNCTGAGCTACGGGCGCACACATGTGGTTTCAAGCGAAACCTTAGACAGATTATCAGGGTTCCAAGGCTGGCGCAATCGCTACCGCCCCGGCGCAATCTGAGACATCAGGCCGGCGGCACTGGTTCCGGGGCTGGATACGGCAGAATCAGAGGCAACTCCGCATCCAGATCGAGGCCGGCCTGGCGGACCAGTTGCGTCACCGTGGCGGCGTTGAGGCGTGTGGCGTCGTACTCGATGCGCAACGTGCGGGCAGCGCGATCGAAGCCGAGGCGGCGGATGCCGTAAACATCCTTAATGCCGGCCAGCGCGAAGGCGGCGGACTCGGTTGGAGGCGTGGCGTAGCGATAGAGGATTTCCACCGTGGTCATAGAACGATGATAGCAAGGGCGGGACCACAGGCGCATCCTCACTTTGGTCATTGGAAGAATCAAAACCGAGCTGGCCTGAACCAAGGAAGTATTGGTTTCCGGCCCGTAAGACAGTGTCTTACGGGGATTTTCAGGACAGGCGCGCCGTTGTAAGACTGTATGACGTCTGTATGCCTTGGTTCCTGGGCTGAAATTCGCTTTGTCTTACAGCGTCTTACGGCTGTGAGACTGGCGTTAGACAACTGCCTCGCGTTTGCCTCGCGAACCGGAATCCCCGCAAGCCAGCGTAAGACGCGGACCACAGAATTCAACGGGGCGTCTCACAGTGATGATGCGCAAAAGGGTGGCAGGAAGGAACGATTGGTTGAGGTGTATGACTCGGATGTTGGCCCGTAACCGCTGACGGAGATCGCCGGTGGGATCAAGCGGGCGCGAACTCCGAGCTCCGGACTCAAAGACTGTTCAGGTACGCGCGCACTTCGGGGCTGGACCAGTCCTGCGCTCCGATAAACTTGCGCCGGATGATGCCTTTGCGGTCGATCACATAGGTTTCCGGCCACATATCCGTGTGGAAGAGCTTGGCGGCCGACTCGGAGGGGTCGCGGACGGTGAGGAAGTCGATGTGGCGGCGGGTAATGAACTGGCTGTAGGCATCGGGGTCTTCGTCGATGCTGACTCCGACGATGGCGAGATTGGGCTGGTCGCGGTGCAAATCGATCAGCGACGGCAGTTCTTCGATGCAGGGACCGCACCAGCTGGCCCAGAAGTTGAGCAGAACGATCTTGCCGCGGTAACTGGCGAGATGGACGCTGGTTGAGCCGTCGGAGATATTGAAGTCGGGTGCTGCCTGGCCGGTTTGCGCGGGGTGGGCGCCGCGATTGCAGGCCATTAAAAAGGCCAGTGGCAGAAGGAGCAGGGCGGCGCGTAAGCGGCGAGAGGGCACGTATCTATAATACGGAGCGAAAGCACGTGCGCGAAAGTGATGTGGCTCACCAGCCACGACGGAGTTGCACGGGTGACGGATTGGAAGTAATGGGCAACGATCGGGAGATTCGAGCGGACGCGCCGGGCCGGTTCAAACCGGTGCTGGGGCTCGCAAGCGAGCCTGGCGAGCCGATGGCGCTGCCTGCGCGGCAGGGAACTGTATTCGATCAGCCCGAGCCGGAGAAGCTGATTGAGCTTACGGTCATTGTTCCCGCCCGTAACGAGGAGGATTGCCTGGGAGCGTGCCTGAAGTCTCTGGTGAGCCAGTCCGAAGAGATCTTCGAACTGGGTTGCGATTGGGAACTGGTGGTTGTGAATGATGGATCGACGGACGCAACGGCGCAGGTGGCTCGCAGCTTTGCAGGGGTTACGTTGATCGAGGCCGGCAAACTGGACCGGGGGTGGACGGGGAAAGCGAATGCAGTCTGGACGGCGGCGCGGCAGGCGAGGGGGCGGTGGCTGCTGTTTACCGACGCTGACAC
>PMWR01000416.1 GCA_003166055.1 Acidobacteriaceae bacterium | reverse complement strand
ACATCTAACCGGACACCAGTGGGAGGAAGGTTATGTTGAGAGGGATACTGAAAACGTTTGTTCTCGTTGGATGCGTTTCGTCGGCCTCCGCTCTAGCGTCTGCTCAGCAGGTCGTTCATGCGGTGTCAGGAACTGTGAACAATATTAATTTGAGTCAAAAGACGATTAGTGTTATTACCGACGACGGATCCGGGGGCACTTTCAAAGAGCTGACGGATTCCAAAACACCAGTCGACTTCGACAAGACGCTCCGCGCTGACGCAACCGCTGTTGATGCGTTCAACAAGAAGCAAACGTGCGTGATTGTCTACTATTTTGGCGAGGGCGATGTGCGGACAGCAATTGCTTTGCGCGACATCGGACCTGGGCCGTTCAAGAAAGTCAACGGACAAGTCGTCAAGTTCGAAGGCAAGAATCATTCAATCTCGATCAAGGATCAATCGGGAGCCGTTGCGTCTTTCAAGATCACTGAGAGCACAGTTGCCGACACTGGAATGGGGGCTGTGAAGGGACTCAAGTTCGAACCAGGGAAGGGCGATCAGGTGAGAGTGATTTCCACGGATGTGAATGGAACCGCGACGGTATTGTTTATCAAATCGCTTTGATGCCGATGCAGTGAGCATCGAAGCGCATTATAGCCAAGGCATGCTTTGCGATGTCAGATCTGCACGGTGAATTTGGCCTGACGAGAAGTGGTGCGGCATTCTCCCGGGCAGTTGCAGCGCCGTTTCGACGATCGAGTGAAGCAAATACTGTCTGCCAACGATCGAACAGCAAACCTCTTCGTCCGGACAGCGTGCCGCAGAAGAGTATTCGGCCTGCGCCAGTCCGGGCGGGCATCGTGGACAAGCAAATCGGCTGGCATAGCTTCCGCCACTCGCTCGCGACAAATCTGCGAACGCTTGGCGTGGGCATCAAGGTGGCCCAGGAATTGTTGCGGCACTCGAGTTGCCGGACGACGCTCGACATCCGCACTCGTGCCGTGTCCCAGCGGAAGCGGGAAGCGAGCTCGAAAGTTGTCGAGATGATGCAACCGTTGGAAGTTAGAAAAATCAGCACCGTGCAGCACCCTCGGAGCAACGAAAGGCTACCGAATGGATGTCAAAAGCTACTTAAAATAACTAAATACTTGGTGGACCTGATCGGGATCGAACCGATGACCTCTTCCATGCCATGGAAGCGCGCTCCCAGCTGCGCCACAGGCCCACACTGCGGGGTGCAACTCTCCTATTGTCTCCGCTGGGGCGGGGCATGTCAAACCAGGGGTGGGGTGGTACGCAGCACGCCGGGTTCAAGTGTTTTGAAGCGCCAACCAAGTGGAATGTCTCTAAATCGGGAGGAGGCGGAGTTATGCAGGCAGCGGTGGTGAATGTTCTGGGTCAGGCGCCACAGTATCAATCATTTCCCGATCCGGTTGCGCAGGAGGGCGAGGCGCTGATCAAGGTGCGTGCAGCGGGGTTGCACCCGATTGTGAAGGCAAGGGCGAGCGGGGCGCACTACTCGAGCGATGGAGTGGTTCCGATGGTGCCGGGTGTGGACGGGGTGGGCACGCTGGAGGATGGGATCCGCGTTTTCTTTGGATTTTCGCGTGCGCCGTATGGATCGATGGCTGAGCGGACGGTGGCGCCGCGGAAGATGACGATTCCACTGCCGGATGGGATCGACGATGTGCAGGCGGCGGCGATCGCCAATCCGGGAATGTCCGCGTGGGTTTCGATCAAGGAACGAGCGGGACTGGTTGCCGGGGAAACGGTCTTGATACTGGGCGCAACGGGTGTGGCCGGGCAGCTTGCCATTCAGACGGCGCGGATGCTGGGCGCGAAACGCGTGGTTGGGGTGGGCAGAAACGTGGATGCGATTGCGGCCGCGGATGTGGACGCGGTGATTGCCCTGGGAGACAAAGAGGATGCGGTGCGGGATGCGTTTGCCGCGGAGGCAGCCCGGGGAATCGATGTGGTGATCGATTATTTGTGGGGACGGCCGACGGAACTGCTGCTGGAGGCGCTGGGCAAGGGATTTCGTGCCACTGCGACGCACCGGACGCGGCTGGTGGAGGTGGGCGAGAGCGCGGGGAAGACGATCAACCTGCCGGGCGCGGTTTTGCGGAGCGTCGACTTGATGCTGACGGGTAGCGGGTTCGGCGCTGCGAAGATCGAGACAATCCTGGCGGCGATTCCGCAACTGTTTGCGATGACGGCTGCGGGCAAGCTGAAGATTGCAGTCGACGCGGTGCCGCTGGCGGGGGTGGAGTCGGCATGGAACCGTGTGGAAAAGGGGCGCAGGATCGTCTTTACGGTATAGGGGGAATTTGAGAAAAGCCGGATTCGATGGTGCGGTTTTCGATGCGTTCAAGAGGGGGCGTCCGGGGCTGAACCCCACGTCAGCTAGTTGTCTTTTTCCCGGGGTTGAAACCCCAGGCTCCCTCCGACCATTCAAAAGCTCACTTCCGTGACCGGGAACACTTTAGGGGGGTGCCGGTGTCTAAGAGAATAGAGGAGCGGACTTTGGGTGATTCCAGGTTGGGTGATCCAGGGTTCCGTTTCCCGCGCACTCCACGGAAGTATCAGCAGCCTGATGCCGAACCTGACGGAGGGTGGATGGAGTGATCGCAGCCGGTAGACGGCATTGGCGCCTGAAATCGATTGGGCGGGTGCCAAGCATGGCCGATTTGCGGTAAGGTGGGAGGTAACGGTTTGATGGCGGACCTCACCATGGGCAATGTTGCCAGCGCGCTGACGCTCCAATCCGACGAAGCGGCTCTGATTGCGGAACTGCGGGCCGGTTCGGAGGAAGCCTTTGCGTGGTTGATCACCCGCTACCACCAGCCGATTTTCTCGCTGCTGGCGCGTACGGTGCAGGACCGCGCCGACGCCGCCGACCTGACCCAGGAAGTCTTTGTGAAGGTATTCCGCGGTGTGGGAAACTTCCATGGCGAGTCGTCCTTGCGGACGTGGATCTACCGTATTGCGCTGCGCGAGGCTTCAAACCAGCGGCGCTGGTGGATGCGGCACAAGCAGCAGGAGATCCCCATTGAGCAGGAAATGACCGAGGGGGAAAGCGGAACGCCGGTGCGTCTGAAGGAGATGCTGGTGGATCCCGCCGAGGGGCCGTATGAAATTGCGGTGCACAGGGAGACCAAGGCGCGCGTGGAAGCGGCGTTAGCCCAGGTGCCGGAGCCGTTCCGCACGACGCTGATTCTGCGCGACATCGAGGGATTTGTTTACGAGGAAGTGGCGGAGATCCAGGGCGTGAACCTGGGGACGGTGAAGTCGCGGCTGGTGCGCGGGCGGGCCAGTTTGAAGACCCTGCTGACGGCGCAAGCCAGTGAGAAGCGAACGCCGGCGGAGTCAGGATTTGAATTACCTCTGGGAGAGGAGGCGCGATGAACGGCTGCGAAGCAGTGCAGGCGAGATTTACGGAATATCTGGATGGTTGGCTGAACGGACGAGAGATGCAGCACATCGCCGCCCACCTTGAGAAATGCAGGAATTGCTCCCAGGATTGGGAATCATTGCGGCAGGCGCAGGCGGCGCTGGCCGAACTGGGTGCTTTGCCGGAGCCCGAAGATCTGCTGCTGCGGATTCGCGTGGCGGTAAGTCAGGAGCGGGCACGCAGGCGGCAGGGATTGTTTCAGGGCTGGAACATGGCATGGAAGAACACAGTGGGGCCGTTTCTGCTGCAAGCCTCGGCAGGCTTTGCCAGCGCGGTGCTGCTGCTGGGGACGGTGATTGTCCTGTTGACCATGTTTGCGCAGCCGGAGACGGCGCAGGCCAGCAAAGATGAGCCGCTGGGAAATCCAACAGCTCCGCGGCTGGTGAGCTTGTCGACCGGCGCCGGCAACAACGAGATCGGAGACCTGTCCGGTCCGGTGGTGGTGGAGGTTTACATCAACGGCGCGGGACAGATGTACGACTACCGGATCGTCTCCGGGCCGACAGACGAGGCGACCCGCTCCCAGGTGGAGAACCTGCTGCTGACCAGCGTGTTTGAGCCGGCACGGTTTTTCGGCCAGCCGGTGCGCGGGCTGGCTGTGATTTCTTTCTCGGGGGTTTCGGTAAAGGGGTAGAACAGTGGTCAGTTGTCAGTGATCAGTTGTCAGTGAAAAACAGTG
>PMWR01000095.1 GCA_003166055.1 Acidobacteriaceae bacterium | reverse complement strand
GGCGGCCACGGAGAGCACGCGGACCGGGACGGGGACAGGGACTGGACGCGGTTCAGGCGTGTGGGTCATGAATTGATCGGCTGGCTCCAGGAACTCCATTATCCTATGAGCATGCCCAAGATTGCTTTTCTTGAATGCTCCCGATGCCATTTGCACCTCGACCCCACCACTCCACAGACGGTTTGCACGGCTTGCAGCGGCACGCTTTATGTTCGCTATGACTTAGCAAGTGCAGCGGGGCTGGCGCAGCGTAGCCTTGTTGCGCAGAGCACGGCGGATGGGCGCTGGAACGGGATGGGTCGCTACGCCCAGGTGCTGCCCGACGTGGAGCCGGTGACGCTGGGCGAGGGATGGACGCCAATGCTGAAGAGCCGGCGGTATGAAAACGTTTGGCTCAAGGAAGAGGGCGCCAATCCCACGGGAACGTTCAAGGCGCGCGGGCTGGCGCTGGCGGTGACCATGGCGCGGCACTATGGATTGAAAAAGCTGGCTGCACCCTCGGCGGGGAATGCCGGCGGCGCGTTGGCTGCGTATGCGGCGGCGGCGGGGATTGAGGCGCACATCTTCATGCCCAGGGACGTGCCGATGGCAAACCAGGTGGAGTGCCTGGCGTATGGCGCGCATTTGACGCTGGTGGACGGGCTCATCTCCGACTGCGGGCGCATTGTTGCGGAGCGCAAGCAGGCAGAGGGGTGGTTCGATATTTCCACGCTGAAGGAGCCTTTCCGCGTGGAAGGCAAGAAGACGATGGGCTACGAACTGGTGGAGCAACTGGGCTGGGAGTATCCCGATGCGGTGTTTTATCCCACGGGCGGCGGAGTGGGAATGATTGGCATGTGGAAGGCGTTCGAGGAGATGGAGCAGTTGGGCTGGGTGACGGGGAAACGGCCGAAGATGATCGCGATTCAGGCGGCGGGATGCGCTCCAGTAGCGCGGGCGTTTGATCAGGGCGAGGCGGTGAGCCAGGTGTGGCAGAACGCGCATACGTTTGCTTCGGGGCTGAGGGTTCCCAAGCCGTATGGGGACTCGATTATTCTGGAGATTGTGCGCGCGTCGGGCGGCACGGCGCTGGCGCTCACGGACGACGAGATCTTCGCTTCAGTGAAGGACTGGGCGGCGCACGAGGGGCTGCTGTTGTCGCCGGAGGGCGCGGCGGCTACGGCGGCGTACGACCATCTGCTGGGAACGGGGTTCCTGACGGCGCAGGATCGCGTGGTGCTGTTCAATACAGGGTCCGGGAACAAGTATACAGACGTGCTGGCGGCGAAGTTCAGGGAGCAGGGAGCGTTCGCGGCGATGCAGAGCTAGGTTGTTGAGCTCGGCGTGGAACTGGGCGTGGAGCTTGGCGTCGAGCTCGATGTGGAAGCAGGTGCGCTGGATGTGCTTTCGCTGGAACTCGCGGACGATTTGGTCTCTGCAGGCGCGGCGGGCTTGCTGGAATCGGATGAAGACTCGGACGAAGATTCAGAGGCGGAACTCGGGCTTGCGTAGTCGTTCACATACCAGCCGGCACCCTTGAAGTTGAGGCCTGGCGCGGTGAGCGGGCGCTCCAGCACGCCGTGGCACCTAGGGCATTCGGTCTCTTGCTTGGCGGAGAAGTTCTGAATTTTTTCAAACTTGTGGCCGCACTGGGTGCAGCGATAGGCGTACAACGGCAAGGTTCCTGACCTCCAGCGTGAAATTCAAACCCTGAATCCATTGTATCTGTTGGGCGGCAAATGATACGCAAATGCCGCCCTAGCCGAATTTGCCGCAGAAGCATGAGGACTTACTTGACGGTGAAGGGGACGCTGGCGATGTGGTTCTCCCAGGCCAGCGTCAGGGTACCGTGGGATCCGTGGGTGCCGGCGAGCGAGTACTTCAGGTTCTCGATGGTCTCGGCGGGCTTGGTCATCTTCATCGGCACGCGGCCCAGGTCCTTGGCCTTGTCGTAGACCGTACCCCACTGGCCGGTCTGGGCGTTGACGACGAGAACCCAGCTGTCGGGGTTGGAGACGTCGACGTAGAGGGTGTAATCGCCCTTGGGAACGGCGAGGGAGCCGATTTCGAGATCGGCTTCAGTGTGCAGCTTGGTGGCGGCGTTGGCGCCGGCGCGCCAGACGGGGTAGGTGGGATCGTGGCCGATCTGGCCGTCTTTGGTGAAGAGCTTGCCTTCGCGGCCTTTGACGCCGGGCGAACTGTAAGTAATGGTGATGGTCTTGCCGTCGATGGTGGCGGACTCTGTGGCTGCGGGGCTCTTGGGCGGAGGCTTGGGCGCGGGTGTCTGGGCGGAGAGGGTTGCTGCAGCGATGAGCAGCCCGGTACAGGCGAGGAGGGATTTCATGGCGATGTTTCTCCTTTGGGGCGAGGCCCTGAGGGGATGGACCAGGCCGACGGGATGATTGTCGCACCTGAAGGTGGGGTTGGGAAATGGGAGTGTTTGGGCTGTTATGATGCGGCGGAAGGGATTGCATGCAGCAAAGACAAAATCAAGTTTCGGCGGGTGAGAGATTTCGCGCGGCGGTGAGGGAAGAGCAGCCGCTGCAGGTGGCGGGCGCCATCAACGCCTACACGGCGCGAATGGCGGAGGCGACGGGGTTTCGCGCGCTGTATGTTTCAGGCGGCGGCGTGGCGGCCAACTCGCTGGGCAT
>PMWR01000231.1 GCA_003166055.1 Acidobacteriaceae bacterium | reverse complement strand
CCCATTCCCACCCCCAACCCTTTTGTGGGAAACTTGCAACCAAAGGAACCCACCATCCGTCCCCAAAACACCGAGGTACTATGAGCTTTCGAAAGCTGGCACTCTCCGTCGTGTCTTGCGCGGTCTTTTCCGCTGTGATCTTTTCCGCTGCTGCGCCCCTCACCGCCCAGGGCTTGAATTCAAACTTCGCCCGCGACCCCGCACAGCCCATCGATCAGCAGTACACCGACCTGATCCACAAGTACACGACCGACCCATCCTTCAGTTCACCACTGGTGGACTACCTGCCCGCCTCGAAGACCGTGCCCACGCCCTCCAAGGTTCTAGGCGATGTCTCGGGCGCGCCGGATATGCTTCCCTACGCCGAGGATGTCTACAAGTATTTTCGCCTGCTTGAGGCATCGAGTCCGCGCGTGAAAGTGTTCACCATCGGGCACTCGGAAGAAGGCCGCGAAATGATTGCCGCGGCCATTGCCGACCCCGAACTGCTCGCCGGAGCCAAGGCCAATGACGCGCGTCTGGCCAAGCTGGCCGACCCACGCACCATCGGCCTCAATGACGACACGGCCCGCCAGCTCATCGACAAGTCGTACCCCGTTTACTACATCACCGGCACCATCCATTCACCTGAAACCGGCGCGCCCACGGCGCTGATGGAAATGGCTTATCGCCTGGCCGTCGACGACGCGCCGTACATCAAGTTCATCCGCTCCCACATGATCGTGCTCATCACGCCGGTTGTTGAAGTGGATGGCCGCGACCGCATGGTCGACATCTACAAGTGGCACAAGGCGCATCCCAATGAGCAGTATCCACGCCTGCTTTACTGGGGCCACTACGTCGCGCACGACAACAACCGCGACGCCATGGGCATGACCCTCAACCTCACGCGCAACGTGCTCAACACCTACATCGATTGGCACGCGCAGGTGCTCCATGACCTGCATGAGTCGGTTCCTTTCCTCTACGACAACACGGTGGGCGACGGCCCCTACAACGCGTGGGTCGATCCCACGCTGGCCGACGAATGGGCCGAACTGGGCTGGAATAACGTGGCTCAGATGCAGTCGCTGGGCATGCCCGGCGTCTTTACGCATGGCGATTTCGATACCTGGAGCCCCGGCTATCTCATGTTTCTCGCCGGCATGCACAACGGCATCAGCCGCTTGTATGAAACCTTTGGCAACGGCGGCGCGGACACGGAAAAGCGCATCCTGAGCCCGGAGGAATACTCGCGCACATGGTACCGGCAAAATCCGCCGCTGCCTGTTGTCACATGGTCGCAGCGCGATAACAATAACTACGAAGAGTCCGCGCTGCTGACCACGATTTCCTATTTCTCGCAGCACACGCATCACTTTTTGGAGAACTACTACCTCAAGAGCAAACACTCGGTTCAGAAACCCACGCTGGAAGGCCCCGCGGCGTACGTGATTCCAGCCGACCCGGCGGAAGCCAACCGCCAGGTGGAGCTGCTCAAGGTGATGAAGCGGCAGCATGTCGAAGTGCAACAGCTTGCCGAGGCCGCTACCAGCAACCTCCCGCCTGCCAAGCGCGGCGATAAACCCACGCAGGAAACCTTCCCTGCCGGCTCGCTCGTAATCCGCATGGATCAGCCTTATTCCCGCGTTGCCGATGCGCTCCTCGATCGCCAGTTCTGGGCGCCCGACGATCCGCAGAAACATCCTTACGACGACACCGGTTGGTCGTTCACGCACCTGTTCAACGTGAAGGCGGTCCGCGTGGTCGATCCGGCGATTCTGCAAGCGAAGATGACCGCGTTCGACGATCCGGCCTCGCTGGCTGGGAAAATCTCCGGCGCAGGCTCGGTTCTAGCCATCGCCAATACTGCCCAGGTCTCTCTGCTGCCGCTGGTGTATAAACTCAAAGGCGCGGGCGTTCAAGTCGTCGACAAAGCCTTTGATGCGGACGGCAAGCATTACCCAGCCGGCTCGCTGTTGATCACCGGGACCGACGATGCGCAAATCACGCCCATGCTTCACGATCTATCGCTTGACGCGGCTCATCTCGCCGCCGCGCCAACCGTTCCAGCACATGCAGCCACTGCGCCGCGTGTCGCGTTCATGCATACCTGGCTCGCTACACAAACTGAAGGCTGGTGGCGCTACGCATTTGACACCGCCGGCGTGCCCTACGACTACATCAACACGCAAACCGTTGCCGGCGAAGCCGACCTGCGCGGCAAGTACGACGTGATCATCTTCGCACCGGTCGGGGGCGGCGGATCGCAAGGCATCATCAACGGCATTCCCATGTGGAACAATGCCATGCCGTGGCAGAAGTCGGACCTCACGCCCAACCTTGGCCGCATTGACTCAACAGCCGACATTCGCCCCGGCCTGGGCTACGACGGCCTTGCGCACCTCAGGCATTTCGTTGAACAAGGCGGGCTGCTGATCACCTGCGAAGATACTGCGCAATTCGCCATCGATATGGGGCTCGCTCCCGGCGTCAGTGCCGGCGCGCATGGAGATGCACGCGTCGTGGGAACCATCCTGAACACCGTCTTCGTGGACCGCGACAGCCCGGTGGCCTTCGGTTACGGCGCGGGTGTTCCCGTGATCAGCGCCAACGGCATGTTTTTCAACGTCAGCAATACGCTGGGCAACCGCGGCGGCCGCGTCCTGATGGATCCCTACTCAGAGCGCCCCACCGGTCGCGGCAGCGTGGACGACAGCGACTTGCCCACCGGCCGCAAAATCACCGAAGCTGAGACACTGGTGAAACAGCAACCATGGGAAGCGAAGAAGCTGAACGAGGAAGAGATGCGCAACAACCTCAGCCTGATTCCCGCCGAGCTGAGGCCAAGCGTGATCCTGCGCTTCTCCGACGGCAAATCGCTGCTGCTGGACGGGCTGCTGGACAAAGGCGGCACAATTGCCGAACATGCCGTCGTCGTAGACGCTCACCTTGGCCAGGGGAACGTGCTGTTGTTCGGCAACAACCCCGTGTATCGCGGTGAGACCGTCGGCAGCTATGCCATGGTCTTCAACGCCATCCTCAACTACCAGCACCTGGCCCACACGGTAGCCCCGGCGCCTTCTGAAAAGAAATAGACGCGCCTGATTCCGAACGCGGGTAAGTTTTTGAGGGGCGTGGCTTCAGCCGCGCCCCTATTCTTTCCTGTTGATTTCAACATTCAGATCGATCTTCACTTCCGCACCCACAATCGCCCCGCCGCCCTCGAATGTTTCGTTCCACTTCATCCCATAGTCCAGGCGATTAACAGTGCCGGAGATTTTGAATCCAGCCTTTTCAATATGGAATGCACTATCCTTCATCCGGCCGCCATAGGTCACCGCAAATGAGACCGGCCTGGTGACACCGCGAATGGTCATGTTGCCCCGCAAGACATCCTTGCCACCCTCCTTCACCAGAGTCCCTGTGAATTTCAGCTCCGGATACTCGCTGGAATCAAAGAAGTCCTTTGACCGCAGGTGGCCATCTCTTTGCTCATTGTTTGTCGAAACCGATGCAGTTCTCGCAGTAAAGATGACTGTCCCGCCCGTGAAGTCGTTCGGCGGCGCAATCACCGTGGCGTCAAAATCCTTGAAGCATCCAACCGTGTCGGAAATCAGGAAGTGCGACACCTCGAATCCAATATTTGTGTGCTCTTTGTCGATTGTCCATACCGCTTGCGCCGCGGCACTCACGGGCAACGCGAGCGCCGCAGTTACCAATAATTGAGTGAGCATTTGAGTGAACGATTTCATAGCGAAACGTCAAACCTCCTGCGGCACTGGAAACACATCCACGCTATCAAGGCGACACGCGAAAAGTCCTGAACCAAACCTGAAACGCCCTGAATACTTCTGAAACATTGACGCCTCGCCAGTTTGACAATCGCTCAGAAACAGCCAAATCAGCAATCTGTATTCATCTTTGGACTTTCCCCGACCACCCCTTTTGTGTCACACTGCTACCCATGGGAAGCAAAGACAAAGGCAGAAAAGAAGTTAAGAAAGCGCCGAAACCCAAACCGAAACCAGAGCCCGGCCGCAAGCGCGAAGGGTTCGCCCCAGCCCCGCCAAAGTAAGCGCGGCATTCGCTGCCCCGCACTCGGCGGCATCACCATA